>NZ_JBEYWE010000012.1:0-250599 GCF_040644295.1 Streptomyces sp. NPDC047000 | reverse complement strand
TTTCCGACTCTATCAGATCTTTTCTCGATCCGATTTCCTCGGTGCTTTCCAGGTTCTCGCTCTTTCGGGCGATTCCCTTTCCGGCGGTTCCGACTTTATCAGAAATCTTGAGCCGCTCTTACCGGCCGCTGTTTCCGATTCATCGGGTGGGCTTCAGCGGATTCGATGTCTCGATGTTCCGCGAAGCAGACAGACACTCACTGTCACCGACCGGGCGAGACCCAGTTCCAGGCAACTGTTCGAATCTACCTCCCCTCAGGCTCCGTGTCAACGGCTCCTGCAGGGGCGAAGGAGAGATTAACAGTTCAACCGGGCCCTGCGCACATCAGGCTGCCGTGGGCACCGTGGCACTGCGCTCGGACTCCGCCACATCACCCGTCCCACCAGCACGGACGGCACGGCCGCCCACGATGTAGACGTAGGCGAGGAAGGCCGCTTCGGCGGTGACACCGATGCCGATACGGGCCCAGGTGGGCAGGCCGGACGGGGTCACGAAACCTTCGATGGCCCCGGAGACGAACAGCACCAGGGCCAGCCCTATCGCCATGCCGACGGCGGCTCGGCCTTCCTCGGCGAGCGCGGTACGACGGGTGCGCGGTCCCGGGTCGACGACGGTCCAGCCGAGGCGCATCCCGGTGCCGGCGGCGACGAAGACGGCGGTGAGTTCGAGCAGTCCGTGCGGCAGGACGAGCCCCAGGAAGGTGTCGAGGCGGCCGACCGAGGACATCAGGCCGGCACCGACGCCGAGGTTGAGCAGGTTCTCGAGCAGGATCCAGAGGACCGGCAGCCCCAGGAAGATGCCGAGGACGAGACACATCGCCGCCGCGCGCGCGTTGTTCGTCCACACCTGTGCCGCGAAGGAGGCGGCGGGGTGGCTGGAGTAGTAGGTCTCGTACTGGCCGCCGGGGCGGGTCAGCGCCCGGAGCTCGTTGGGGGCGGCGATGCTCGACTGGACGTCCGGGTGCGTGCCGATCCACCAGCCCAGGACGATGGTGACGAGGACCGATATGAGTGCGGTGGGCACCCACCAGTGGCGGGACCGGTAGACGGCGGCGGGGAAGCTGTTGCCGAGGAACTGGAGCACATCGCGCCAGGAGGCACGGCGGGTGCCGGTGACGGCACTGCGCGCGCGAGCGACCAGCTGGCTGAGCCGTCCGGTCAGCTGCGGGTCCGGCGCGCTGGACTGGATCAGCGACAGATGGGTGGCCGTGCGCTGGTACAGCGCGACGAGTTCGTCGGCTTCCGCCCCGTTGAGGCGCCGCTGGCGTCGGAGCAGGGCTTCCAGGCGGTCCCACTCGGCTCGGTGGGCGGAGACGAAGACATCGAGGTCCATCGGTTCTGCCTGCTCCTGGGCTGTTCGTCGACTGCTCGCCGGGGTTCCGGCGTGGTGTGATTGTGCTTCGTCGTGATCGGGTTGTCGTACTGGGGCGCGATGCGTACTCAGCTTGGCAGACCGACGGTTCGCGGGGCAGTCACGTGGAAGGGCGGGCAGCGGACGTGAGTGAGCTGGTCACGGGTGAGGCGGTGGCGCTGGAGCTGCGTCCGGCGAGGCTGCCCAGCAGGGCCCTCGCGGTGGCACTCGACCTGCTCGTCCACGGGGTCGTCTACATCGGTGTGACGATGGCGCTCACCGCGGCCACGTCGTCACTGGACGACGCGGCGCAGCTGGCGGTGTCGGTGGCCTGTTTCCTGCTCGTACTCGTGGGTGTGCCGATCGCGGTGGAGACGCTCAGCCACGGTCGTTCGCTGGGAAAGCTGGCGTTCGGACTCCGGGTGGTACGGGACGACGGCGGGCCGATCCGTTTCCGGCACGCACTGGTGCGGGGTGCGATCGGCACCGTCGAGGTCCTGCTGACGTTCGGTGTCATCGCCTGTATCGCCTCGTTCGTGTCCGCCCGTGGGCGGCGTCTCGGTGATGTGTTCGCGGGGACCCTGGTGGTGCGGGAGCGGATACCGGCCGGGCGGAGCGGTTTTCTGCCGCCTCCGCCGCCGTGGCTGGCCGGACGGTTCGAGGAGCTCGATCTGTCGGCGGTGCCCGACGGGTTGTGGCTCGCCGTGCGGCAGTACCTGACCCGCATGCACCAGCTGGATCCGCAGGTCGCCTGGGCCATGGCGGAGCGGCTCGCGGCCGATCTCGCGGCCCGTACGGGGGCTCCGGTGCCCCAGGGTGTGCCTCCGGCGGCGTATCTGACGGCGGTGGCGCAGGAGCGGCAGGCCCGCGAGGCCCGGCGGGCGTTCGGAGGTCCCGGGGGCTTCGCCGCCCCCGGGCCGTACGTCCCTCACGGCCCGTACACCCCCCAGAGTCCCTACCCCGCTCAGGGTCCCTACGCTCCGCAGGGCCCCTACGCCTCGCACGCCCCCCAGGCACCGGCTCCGACCGAGGTCCCGGCTCCGGCGCCCTCGCCGACCGCCGACCGCCCGCCCGCCGGGCCTCCGTCCGTCAGCCGCCCGTCCGTCAGCCGTCCGTCCACCGGCTTCGTACCGCCCGCCTGACCGGAGCCACCGCGACCGCGCGCACCGACCACCACCCGCTGCCGACCACCACTCGGTGCGGCCGTCGGCAGCGGGCTCAGCCGAACACCGACGGCGGTGACTCGAGGTCCTCCAGCTCGATGCCGGGCGCCGCGAGCACCACGTCGCCGGCGATGTGCACCGTGTGCCGTTCGCCCGTGTCCAGGGCTGTGACCTGGTATTCGTCCACGGTCAGGGGGCCGTTGTCAGTGGCGTGTGCTTCTCTGTCCACCAAGGCCCAGGACTGGTCCAGGGTGCGGGGTGCGAGGACCGGCTCCGTGAAGGCGACGAGGCGTACGCGGGTCGGCGCGGCGATGGCGGAAGGGGTGAGGCGCAGCAGACGGGCGATGGCGACGAGGAACGCCGGGGAGCTGCCGGTGAAGGCATGGGCGGGGACGGTGTGCTCGGTGGCATGGGTGCCGGTGGGGTCGGTGCGGACCCAGGTGACGCCGTCGAGGGCGGCACCGCGCACCTGCCAGTCGGCCGAGTGGAGTTCAAGGCGGATGGGGCGGCCGAGGTCGTCGAGAGCGAGGTCGACGGAGCCGCGGTGCTCACCGCCGGGGGTGGTCACCCGGGAGACGTAGCGCCAGCCGGAGGGGCCGGGGGCGCAGTGGAAGTGCTCTTCTGCGAAAGGGGTGTGATCGTGCGGGTCGTGCAGCGAATAGCGACCGCGGGGCATGGAGGTCAGGGTCCTGGATCGTGAGGGCTGGATCGTGAGAGCCGGGCGTGACGGGCCGCCGGGTTCCAAGGGGCAGGCCCCCGGCACGGGGGTGCGGGGGCCTGCCTCGGGACACCGGACGGCTCGCTGGGAGAGCCGGGCGGCTCAGTAGCGGTAGTGGTCCGACTTGTACGGGCCGTCGACGTCGACACCGATGTACGAGGCCTGCTCCGGGCGCAGCCGGGTCAGCTTGACGCCGAGGGCGTCGAGGTGGAGGCGGGCGACCTTCTCGTCGAGGTGCTTGGGCAGCGTGTAGACGCCGACCGGGTACTCGTCGGGCTTGGTGAACAGCTCGATCTGGGCCAGGGTCTGGTCCGCGAACGAGTTGGACATCACGAACGACGGGTGGCCGGTGGCGTTGCCCAGGTTGAGCAGGCGCCCCTCGGACAGGACGATGATCTTCTTGCCGTCGGGGAAGGTCCAGGTGTGGACCTGGGGCTTGACCTCGTCCTTGACGATGCCGGGGACCTTGGCCAGGCCGGCCATGTCGATCTCGTTGTCGAAGTGGCCGATGTTGCCCACGATCGCCTGGTGCTTCATCTTGGCCATGTCCGAGGCCATGATGATGTCCCTGTTACCGGTGGTGGTGACGAAGATGTCGCCCTTGTCGATGACGTCGTCGAGCGTGGCCACCTGGTAGCCGTCCATGGCCGCCTGGAGTGCGCAGATCGGGTCGATCTCGGTGACGATCACCCGGGCGCCCTGGCCGCGCAGGGACTCCGCGCAGCCCTTGCCCACGTCGCCGTAGCCGCAGACGACGGCGGTCTTGCCGCCGATGAGGACGTCGGTGGCGCGGTTGATGCCGTCGATCAGGGAGTGGCGGCAGCCGTACTTGTTGTCGAACTTCGACTTGGTGACGGCGTCGTTGACGTTGATCGCCGGGAACAGGAGGACCCCGTCGCGCTGCATCTCGTACAGGCGGTGGACACCGGTGGTGGTCTCCTCGGTGACGCCGCGGATCTCGGAGGACAGCTGGGTCCACTTCTGGGCGTTCTCACCCAGGGTGCGGTGCAGCAGTTGCAGGATGACGCGGTGCTCGTCGGACTCGGCGGTCTCCAGCGCGGGGACCTTGCCGTCCTTCTCGTACTCGACGCCCTTGTGGACGAGGAGGGTGGCGTCGCCGCCGTCGTCGAGGATCATGTTGGGGCCGCCGGTGGGGCTGTCCGGCCAGGTCAGCGCCTGCTCGGTGCACCACCAGTACTCCTCGAGGGTCTCGCCCTTCCAGGCGAAGACCGGGACGCCCCGCGGCTCGTCCGGCGTGCCGTCCGGGCCGACGGCGATGGCGGCGGCCGCGTGGTCCTGGGTGGAGAAGATGTTGCACGACGCCCAGCGGACCCGGGCGCCCAGGGCGACGAGGGTCTCGATGAGGACGGCGGTCTGCACGGTCATGTGCAGGGAGCCGGTGACACGGGCACCGGCGAGGGGCTGCGTCTCGGCGTACTCCTTGCGGATCGCCATGAGGCCGGGCATCTCGTGCTCGGCGAGGGTGATCTCCTTGCGGCCGAACTCGGCCAGGGAGAGGTCGGCGACCTTGAAGTCCTGTCGGCTGTCGACAGTCGTCATTGCGGGCTGCTCCTCGGGATGGGGGTCGAGGTGGGTAGGGCCGGTCTGCGCGGCGGCGGGCACAGAGGTGCCCGCGGACGGGCACGGACGTGCCCGTGTACGGCGCGCAGCGCAGTCCGTCGGAGGCCCTCTCTCCCTCGGCCGGTCCGCACCGGGACCGCCCGACCGCCATCAGCAGCGACGTCTGGCTCCGTCCCAAGCTACACCGACGGCCCGGTGGTCCCCAGTCCGTCTCGGGACATCAGGCGGATCCCTAGAGTCTCCGGACGCGCTCCGGATGCGCCGCGGGCAGCCGACGGCCCCGCCCCGGGGTGCCGGGAGCGGGGCCGCAGATGGTCGGTCAGTGTCCGGCCGGGTGGGGGGCCGGGCCGCCGGGGGTGGCCTCGCGGTCCGGGCCCTTGGCAGCCTCGGCCTCGCTGTAGATGTCGGGCTCGAGGTAGATGACGCGGGCGATGGGGACGGCGGCGCGGATACGTGCCTCGGCGGCGTCGATGGCCTTGGCCACCTCGGCGGCGGTGTCGTCGTGCCGTACGGCGATCTTGGCGGCGACGAGCAGTTCCTCGGGGCCGAGGTGGAGGGTGCGCATGTGGATGACACCGGTGACGGCGTCACCGTCGACCATCGCGGCGCCGATCTGCTCGACGACCTCCGGGCCGGCGGCCTCGCCGAGCAGCAGCGACTTGGTCTCGGCGGCGAGGACGAGGGCGATCCCGATGAGCAGGACACCGATGCAGACGGTGCCGATGCCGTCCCAGACGCCGTCGCCGGTGAGCAGGGCGAGACCGACGCCGAGCAGGGCGAGGACGAGACCGATCAGGGCGCCGAAGTCCTCCAGGAGGACGACGGGCAGTTCGGGCGCCTTGGCACGGCGGATGAACTGCGCCCAGGACAGTGAGCCGCGCAGGCCGTTGGACTCCTTGATGGCCGTACGGAAGGAGAAGCCCTCGGCGGCGAGCGCGAAGACGAGGACACCGACCGGCCAGTACCAGTGCTCGATCTCGTGAGGGTGGCTGATTTTCTCGTAGCCCTCGTAGACGGCGAACATGCCGCCGATGGTGAAGAGGACGATCGAGACGAGGAAGGCGTAGATGTAGCGTTCGCGGCCGAACCCGAAGGGGTGCTGCGGGGTGGCCTCGCGCTGGGCCTTCTTCCCGCCGATCAGGAGCAGGAACTGGTTGCCGGAGTCGGCGACGGAGTGGACGGCCTCGGCGAGCATGGACGAGGAACCGCTGAACGCGAACGCCACGAACTTCGATGCCGCGATCGCGAGGTTGGCGCCGAGTGCCGCCACGATCGCCTTGCTGCCGCCTGACGCGCTCATGTGTTCGCGTGGTCCCTTCGGTCCTCGTACGCCGTCGCGTACGTCGTCTCGTGCGCCCTGTGGGCCTGTGGAGCCCTGTGGGCCCGGCACTGTATGCCCGTGCCCCGTCCGGGCCGGGTCCGTGCCGGGTCCGGTGGCGCTTTGCCCTGCCTTTGCCGGGGGGTCATTGTTGCAGCCCGAACCGGCGGTGGTGCGCCCGGACTTCCGCCGGGCGCACCGCCGGGCCGGTCAGACGACGACGGTGGACCGGAAGACCGTGCCGGTGCCGGACACCACGGCCGTCTCGCCCGCGGGGACGAAGACCGACTGCCCCGGGGTCAGCTCGTGCTCACCGGCGCGGACGGTGCCCGCCGTACAGAGCAGGATCTGCGGGGCCTCGCGGGTCAGCTCGCGCGGGCCGGCGACCTCGGTCAGGACGTAGCGGGAGAGCCGGAACTCGTCGATCGGGGTGTCGTAGACCTCCTCGCCGTCCGGGGATGCCTCCGGGCGCAGGACGCCGGGGTCGGTCGGCTCGAAGCGGACGACGTGCAGGAGTTCGGGGACGTCGACGTGCTTGGGGGTCAGGCCGCAGCGCAGCACGTTGTCCGAGGTGGCCATGATCTCGACGGCGAGGCCTTCGAGGTAGGCGTGCGGGATGCCGGCGCCGAGGAACATCCCCTCGCCCGGCTGGAGCCGGACGTGGTTGAGGAGCATGCCGGCGATCACGCCGGGGTCGCCGGGGTAGTGGCGGGCGATGCCGGCGTACACCTCGTAGTCGCCGCCGAGACGGGCACAGACGGCCGCGGTCTCGGCGACGGTGCGGGCCATGTCCTCCGGGTCGGCGGTGAGGACCGCCGTGAGCACCTCGCGCAGGGCGGCCTCGGCGGGGTGGGCGTGCAGCAGGTCGACGTACGGCTTGAGGGAGTCGACGCCGAGGCCGTCGAGCAGTCCGGCGGCGGCGAGCGGGTCGCGGAAGCCGCACAGTCCGTCGAACGGGGTGAGCGCGCAGATCAGCTCGGGCTTGTGGTTGGCGTCCTTGTAGTTGCGCTCGGGCGCGTCCACGGGGATGCCGCGGCGCTCCTCGTCCTCGAAACCGCGCTTCGCCTCGTCGAGGGTGGGGTGGACCTGGAGCGAGAGCGGGGCGGCCGCGGCGAGGATCTTGAGGAGGAACGGCAGCCGCGGGCCGAACTTCGCGACGGCGGCCGTGCCGAGCTCGCGCCGCGGGTCGGCGCCGATGACCTCGGCGAGCGTGCCGCGTCCGGTGCGCGAGGGGGCGCCGGGATGGTCGCCCATCCACATCTCCGCCTGCGGCTCGCCGCTCGGCTCGGCGCCGAGGAGGCCGGGGATGGCTGTGGTGGATCCCCAGGCGTAGGGGCGGACGGTGTTGTCGAGGCGGTCCATCAGTTCTCTCTACGGTTCTCTCGGTGGTTCTCTCCGTACGCGGAGCGGGTGCGCTCCGTGTACGGCCTCCCGGGCGCGGGAGTCGGGCGGCAGGATGCGGGGGCCGGCCTGCGGGCCGCGGGGGTCGTGCTGCCGGGGCCGGTGGCCGGCCTGCGGGATCCCGGGGTCTGGGGGCGGACGGTCGGGGTCATGATCGCGCCCCGGAGGCGAGCGCCAGGTAAACGGCGGCGAAATCCGTGACGGCGATCAGTTCGGCGAGGGTCTCCAGCTCGCCGCCGGTCTCCGGCTCGAGCTCGCTGATCGGCGTGTCATGGCCGAGGGCCAGGTCACGGGCGGCCGGCGCGGCGCTGAGGCCGTTGATCGGACGGTCACGCAGGAGCACCACGCGCGCGTGCAGTGCGGGGGGTTCCTCGACGCGGTCGCGGAAGAAGTCGTCGGGGTCGGCGCCGGCGGCGAGCGGACCGGCGAGCAGGGTGCGGTGCGCGGCGAGTGCGAGGGGGAGTTCCTCGACGAGTGCGGGGCGGCCGGCGAGTTCGGCGAGGGCCGCGGCGAAACGGCGCCCGGCGGGAGCGGCCGAGGTGCCCTCCGTCCAGATCACCGGAAGTGCGTCGGCGAGTTCGGCGGCGAGGGTCTTGGCGGGGTTGCTGTAGGTCACGACGGCGGGGCCGCAGCGCTCGGCGATCTGGTCGAGCCGGTCCGCGGCCTTCTCGAGCGCCTCGGGCGGCGCGGTGAGCAGGCCGATGCGGTCGAGGAGGGCGAGCAGCGGGGTCAGCAACGCCCACAGCACGCCCGGCGAGGACGCGGCCACGGGTTCGTCCTGGTCGTACGGTGCGGTCGCCATCGGTACGAACAGTCCGTGGGCGGCGTCGACGGCGTCGGCGAGGGGGGTGCGGGCCGGGGCCACGGCGGCGACCGTGCAACCGCGCCGGTACGCCTGCTCGGCGAGCAGGCACAGGCTGGGTTCGGCACCGTCGGGGGTGGCGATCAGGAGCAGGTCGACCGAACCCGCCCAACCCGGCAGCTCCCAGCGCAGGGCGCCGGACACGGAGGCGACTCCGGTCGCTGACAGCCGGGTCACCGGGCTGCCCGCACCGGCCAGGGTGCCGAGCAGGTCGGCCGCGTGGGTGGCGGCGGCGCCGGGGCCCGCGATCAGGACGGCGCGCGGACGGCCGTCCGGCTTGAGGTCGCCGATCCCGGCCTCGGCGGCGTGCCGGGCTGCCGTGCGGACACGGGCACCCGCCTCCGCGGCGCCCCGCAGCAGACCGCGTCGGTCCGCCTCGGCGAGTGCCTCGGGAGCGTCGAGCAGCGATTCGTCGAGCATGGGCGGCAGTCTCCGATCGCGGGGTGTTCGTCGGTGGGTGACGCCGTCACGCTGGGCGCTCGGGCCTCGGTCAGGCGGGGTGACGGGCCTCGTCGACCAGCAGGACGGGGATGCCGTCGCGGACGGGATAGGCGAGGCCGCAGTCCTGGCCGGTGCAGACCAGTTCGTCCTCCTGCTCCTGGAGGGGGGCGTGGCACGCCGGGCAGGCGAGGATCTCCAGGAGACCGGCTTCTAGCGGCATGTCGTGTCCCTTCGGGGCGGGGTGTTTTCGCGGGGGTGAGTGTGCTCAGCGTAACCGCTGCGCTGGGCTGGGGGCGGCGATCGGGGCGGTGCCCCTGGGCCCCGTTGGAGGCTCCGCCCCTGCGCTCCCGTTCCAGGGGGCGCTGCCCCCTGGACCCCCTGGCCTTTGCCCACCCACCACCCGACTCGGTAAGTGACACGGGCCCCCTTCCAGCCCACCGAGACGGGTGGGTGGGTGGGTGGTGCCCCCGGCAAGGGGTCAGGCGCGGATGAGCGCCAGGACCTCGTCGCGTACGGAGGCCATCGTCTCCGGGTCCGCCGCCTCCGCGTTCAGCCGCAGCAGCGGCTCCGTGTTGGAGGGCCGGACGTTGAACCACCAGTCGGCGGCGGAGACGGTGAGGCCGTCGAGCTCGTCGAGGGTGATCCCGGCCTTCCCCTCGTACGCGGAGCGGATCGCGGCGAGCCGTGCCCCCTGGTCGGCGACCGTGGAGTTGATCTCACCGGATCCGGTGTACCGGTCGTACTGCTCGACCAGGGCCGACAGCGTGCCGTCCTGCCCGCCGAGCGCCGCGAGGACGTGCAGGGCGGCCAGCATGCCGGTGTCGGCGTTCCAGAAGTCCTTGAAGTAGTAGTGCGCGGAGTGCTCACCGCCGAAGATGGCACCGGTGCGGGCCATCTCCGCCTTGATGAAGGAGTGGCCGACGCGGGTGCGCACGGGGGTGCCGCCGCACTCCTTCACGACCTCCGGGACCGAGCGCGACGTGATGAGGTTGTGGATGATCATGCCGTGGCCGCCGTTCCTGGCCAGCTCGCGGGAGGCGACCAGCGCCGTGATGGCGGACGGCGGGACGGGGGCGCCGTTCTCGTCGACGACGAAGCAGCGGTCGGCGTCCCCGTCGAAGGCGAGACCGAGGTCGGCGTCCTCCTCGCGGACGCGCTTCTGCAGGTCGACGAGGTTGGCGGGGTCGAGGGGGTTGGCCTCGTGGTTGGGGAAGGTGCCGTCGAGCTCGAAGTACATCGGGACGACGGTCAGGGGCAGGCCCGCGAGCACCGTGGGAACGGTGTGGCCGCCCATGCCGTTGCCCGCGTCCACGACGACCTTCAGGGGCCGGATCGAGGTCAGGTCGACGAGCGAGCGCAGGTGGGCCGCGTAGTCCTCCAGCGTGTCACGCCGGGAGACGGTTCCCCGCCCGGCGACCGGTCCGGGGGCGCCCGAGTCCAGCCAGCGCTCGACCAGTTCGCGGATCTCGGTGAGACCGGTGTCCTGGCCGACCGGGGCGGCACCGGCACGGCACATCTTGATGCCGTTGTAGCGGGCCGGGTTGTGCGAGGCGGTGAACATGGCGCCCGGCAGGTCCAGCGCGCCCGAGGCGTAGTACAGCTGGTCGGTGGAGCACAGGCCGATCTCGGTGACGTCGGCGCCGTGGGCCGCCGCCCCGCGCGCGAACGCGGCCGACAGAGCGGGCGACGAGGGGCGCATGTCGTGGCCGGTCACGACGGCGGTCGCGCCGGTCACCCGGGCGAAGGCCGCCCCGAAGAGTTCGGCCAGTGACTCGTCCCACTGGTCCGGGACGACTCCGCGCACGTCGTACGCCTTGACGATCTGAGTCAGATCAGCAGCCACGGCCAACCCTCCTGAAAGTTCTCTAGGTCGCCCCAAACTACCCGTCGCGGCGGGCTGCCCGACGCACGGCGACGGGGCCGGCCACACACCTTTACGTGATACGTACGTACGTTTACCCGATTCGTACCCACGCTCCGGCGCGCACCCCGGCGTGCCAGGTGGAAGCCGGGTACACGCGGGTCACCCACGCGCCGGGCCCGGGGCGGCGTCGCCCGGCTCAGGGCAGCATCCAGTCCAGTACCGGCGAACTCTGGCCGACCACGATCAGGCACATCGCCAGCAGCAGTCCGATGCTCCACGGCAGCACCTTGCGCAGTACGTCGCCCTCGCGGCCCGCGAGCCCGACGGCGGCGCACGCGATGACCAGATTCTGCGGCGAGATCATCTTGCCGAGGACACCCCCGGAGCTGTTGGCGGCGGCGAGCAGGTCGGGCGGGAGTCCCGACTCGTGGGCCGCGCTCACCTGGAGTGCCCCGAACAGCGCGTTGGCCGAGGTGTCCGAGCCGGAGACGGCCACCCCGAACCAGCCGAGCACCGGCGACAGGAAGGCCAGGCCCGCTCCGGCCGCCGCCACGCAGTGGCCGATGGTGGCGGCCTGCCCGGAGAGGTTCATGACATAGGCGAGGGCGAGCACGGAGGTCACCGTCAGGATCGCGAAGCGCAGTTCGCGCACGGTGGCCACCCATTCCGTGACCGCCACGCGCGCGGGCACGCCCAGCACGGCGGCCGTGCAGATCCCGGCGAGCAGCACGAGCGTGCCGCCGGTGGCCACGACCGGCCAGGTGAAGACGTTGCCGCCGACCGGCTTGCCCGCGGGGTTCACGACGTCCAGGAAGGGCCAGTCGTACGTTCGGGTGGCGTGCGCGAGCCAGTCCTTGACGGCGGGGATCTGGGCGGTCGAGAAGATCGCGACGATGAGGGCGTACGGGGCGTAGGCGCGCAGCACCTCGGGGCGCGGGTCCTCGGTGTCCAGGTCCTCGCTGCGCACCCCGGTCAGCACGGCGGCGCGGACGGGCTCGGCGGCCGGCACGCGCGTCTGCGGCACGGCGACCAGGGCGGCCGCTCCGGCCAGCGACGCGCCGATGTCGGCGAGTTGCGGGGAGACGTAGTTGGAGGCGGCGAACTGGGCGGCGGCGAAGGCCGTTCCGCACACCAGGGCGGGCACCCAGGTCTCGCGCAGTCCGCGCCGCCCGTCCACGATCCACACCAGCACCAGCGGTACGACCAGGGCCAGCAGCGGTGTCTGACGGCCCACCACGGAGGCGACGGTGTCCAGCGGAAGCCCCGTCACCTGGGCGAGGGTGACGACGGGGGTGCCCATGGCGCCGAAGGCCACGGGCGCGGTGTTGGCGACCAGGGCGACGACGGCGGCGCGGACCGGGTCGAAGCCGAGCGCGACGAGCATCACCGAGCAGATCGCGACCGGCGCGCCGAACCCGGCGAGTGCCTCCAGGAGCGCGCCGAAGCAGAAGGCGATGACCAGGGCCTGTACGCGCGGGTCGTCGGACAGCCGTCCGAAGGAGCGGCGCAGGACATCGAAGTGGCGGGTGCGGACGGTCATCCGGTAGACCCACAGGGCGTTGACGACGATCCAGAGGATGGGGAACAGGCCGAAAGCAGCCCCCTGAGCAGCGCTGGAGAGCGTCTGACCGAGGGGCATGTGGTAGGCGAGGCGTGCGACCAGGACGGCCGCGAGGAGGCCCGTGAGCCCCGCGAGGTGGGCCTTGGTCCGGACGCCGCCGAGCAGGACGAGGACGATCAGCAGCGGCAGGGCCGCGACGAGGGCGGACAGGCCGAGCGAGTCGGCGACGGGTTCCAGTTCCTGGACGTACACGGGTGCCTCCCGGACTCCGGGGATTCCGCCATACGGAAATCCCTTTCCCGCAAGCTGCCGAGAATGGTCGTGTCCGCGACAAGCGCACGTCAATGGGCGTGCACCCTCGGACGGCCTGCGGCGGGTCCGGTGACGTCGGTCCGGAACGGGTCCTCACCCGCGGGAAACGGGAGAGGGGCGGCGCAACCGGCCGCCGCCCCTGTGCTGAAAGGTTTCGCGCGAGAACGGTCTCGCGCTCAGTTGTCCGGCGAGCGCAGCACCCTCAGATGCCCGCGCCGCGCGACCTCCATCGGATCGGCCCCGCGACCGCCGCCCGCCTGGGCGGCCCGCTCCTGCGGGCGCGCCGCCTCACGCACGGCGTTGGCGAGTGCCTCCAGGTCGTCACCGCTGGGCCGGGCCGGGGCCGAGCTGTCCAGCAGCCGGACGACCTCCCAGCCGCGCGGTGCGGTGAGCCGCTCGGAATGCTCGGCGCAGAGGTCGTAGCAGTGGGGTTCGGCATAGGTGGCGAGCGGGCCGAGGACCGCGGTCGAGTCGGCGTAGACGTACGTCAGCGTCGCGACGGCGGGTCGGCCGCAGGCGGTGCGCGAACAGCGACGTACAGGGCTCACGACGTTGGACGGTACCGCACTCTTGAGCGGGCCGCGACGACTCTCCACCAGGTCACTCCACCGTGTCGTGGCGTGAAGGGCCCCATGCGCCCCTCCGGACATGACCATGGTGACCTGCCGGGGCGTTCCCCGCGAGGGCGCGTACCGTACCGAATCCGGTCAGCACCCGGCACAAACGGCGTCAATTGAGCAGAGAACGACGGGTCCGAACGGGTACAGGATCAAGCCATATCTTGGCCGGAACGGTCATCCCGCGACATGCCTGCGGCACGCCTTGCGACATGCCTTGCGACAGACCCGCAGCAGGTGCCGGCCGCCCCGGTCCCGCGTTCCGGCGGGGCGCCCGCACCGCTCCGCCCGGACGGCGCGCCGGCCTGTCCGGCGACGCGGCGGCCGGGACCGTCCCGGGCACGCCACGCGCTCGGGGGACTACTCTTCAGCGGTGATGGACACTCCCGTACCGCCCCGTGGCACCGGCCCCGGGCCCCGGCGCCGTGACCGCCACGGCCGGGGCATGCGCGGACCGATCGCGCCCCCGCAGGTGCCCCTCGCCGCCAGCCGCGCCGAGGTGTTCACCGACCTGGTGCAGGACTCCCTGGACCGGCTCGAACGGCGCTGGCCGCAGCTCGCCGACATCGACTTCCTGGTGCTCGAGGTGCCGGGTCCCGGCGAATCCGCCGGACGGTGGAACGACGAGGCGGTACCGCTCGGCGACACGTTCCCCGCTCAGGACGGTCGCCGCGCACGGGTCGTCGTCTACCGGCGGCCCGTCGAGATCCGCACCAAGGGACGCGACGAGCGCGCGGCCCTGGTGCACGACATCGTCGTCGAGCAGGTCGCCGACCTCCTCGGACTCACCCCGGAGACGGTGGACCCCCGCTACGGCGAGGACTGATCCCGGGCCCCGTCCCGGGCCGTCCGCCGGACGTGCCACCCCGTGGGACCGCGCCTTCGGCACCCGCCCCCGGCCTGCCGGCCACGGCGCCACCCTCGCTCACCGCCTCCCCGACGGCGGGCGCCACCGGACCACCGTCCGGGTCCCCGACGTGCCGGGGACCGGGGACCGCGTCCTCGGCCGACGGGGTCACGGAGCACCGACGGGCCCTCTACTTCTGGAGCACCGACAGGTCCTCGTCCGTCCGGGGGACCGACACCATGCCGCGGTCGTCGGGGAGCGTCTGCACGGTGAAGCCCGGCACGCCCTCCTCCGTCACCGCGAGGGTGCGTGCCGCGTACACCGGGCCGCCCGACACGCGCTCCACGGTGAGGGCGTACGTGCCCTTCAGGCCGCTCGGCACCGGCGCGTCGACGTCCTGGGCGGTGCCCGCCTTGACCGTGTACGTCTTGGTGACCGCCGTACCGCCCTCGCTGCCCGCCGACGCGGTGACCTTGACGGTCGCGGCGGCCCCGGGCGCGGCCAGCGACAGGGTGGTGCCCTTGCCGCTGTTGTCGGCGGCCGTCGCGCGCGTGCCGACCGGCGCGGCGGCCGGGACGAACGCCGTCTCCTGCCTGGTGCCCGTGCCCCGTACGACCTTCAGCGCGGCCACCACCGGGACGGAGGAGTCGCTCGCCGTCAGCACCAGGGAGCCCGCCTCGCCACGGGTGACCTCGCCGAGGTCGACGGCGGTGGTCACGCCCGCCTTCACGTGCAGGGTCTCGTTGCCGGCCGGGGTGATCTGCCCGTCGGGCGAGGCGAGCCGCAGTTTCAGGTCCGCATCGGTGTCACCGGGCGTGAAGGCGATCAGGCGCACGTCGGTGGCGTCCTTGGGAATGCCCGGCAGCACCAGGCTGCCCGCCGGGTCAGCGGCCGCCGCCAGCCAGTCACCGCCCGCCTTGGCGTCCAGCGCCTGCACCGCGGCACCGACCCGGCCGCTGCGCACCCCGACGTGCACGGTCAGGTCGGTCTGCTGCGTGTCGGAGAGCGTGGAGAGCAGGACCGCCTTGCTGCTGTGCGGTGCGACCGTGAGGCCCTCGCCCACCGTCGACTTGACCGCGCCGTCCTTGCCGTACAGCCCGATGTCCACGACGGCCGCCGAGTCGTCCGGGTTGGTGAGGTGCACGTAGTCCGTGCGGTCGGCGGAGGTGCTCGCGCCGGGGAACCAGAACTCGGTGTCCGGCGCCCCGCAGTTCACGCCCAGCAGACCCCGGCCGGTGCCCGCGGCGACCTCGGTGGTCTCCTGGACGGTCCAGCCGGGAGCGTACTTGCCCTCGGCGGTGCCGAGCAGCGCGGGAGAGTCGCCGCCCGAGGTGTCCCCGGTGGCCGGCTCGCCGGGGTCGGCGGGCTTCAGCACGGCCTTGGCCGTCGTCTGTTTCCCGCTCTTGCCCGTGCCGCTCGTGGCGCCGGTGCCGTCCGATTCCTCCGTCGCGGCCTGGAGCTGCGCCGTCCCGCCGGCCGTCGTGCCGTCGGTGACCGGCGTGAACGACGTGTACGTGGTGTCGGCGATGTCGGAGAGGCTGGGCGCCGGGCACAGCAGGCTCGTGCGCTCCACGGGGCGCCGGGCCGCCGCCCCGGCGGTCCCCGCGCCCGCCGCGTCCGGCGTGTTCAGCGCGGCGAACCCGGTGACGGCGGCCAGGGCGGCCGTCCCGGCGATGAGGGACAGGGTGGTGCGGTTCACTGCTGGCTCCCGTCGGGGTGCTCATTGCCGGTGCCGCGGTGCTGCTGCCGCGCCGGGTCGTACGCGGGGTCGTAGCCCTGCTCGTCGTAGCCCTGGTCGCCGTAACCCTGCTGGTAGGCCGGGTCGTACGCCGTCCCGTCGTAGCCGGCCGCCCCGGGCGCGCCGCCGTAGGTGTACGGGTCGTACGGACCGCCCTGGCCGTCCTGGCCGCTCTGGCCGTCCTGGTACGGGTCCTGCGCGTCCTGCCGGTATGTCTGGTCGTAGCCCCCCGCCGGGTACTGCTGCCCGGCGTTCGGGTACTGCCCGTCGTAACCCTGCTCGTCGTAACGCTGTTCGTCGTACCCCTGGTCGCCGTAGCCGGTGGCGTACTCGGCGTCCTGGTAGCCGCCGGTGTCCCAGTCGGCGTAGGACTGCTGCTGCGGGATCGCCGCCGGGGCCTCCTCCGGGGACTGCGGGGCGGCGTCCGGCGGGGTCTCCTGCGGATCGCCGTTCTCCTCGTCGTGGGCGGCCTCCGCCTCGGCCTGGGCGCGCAGCCGGCGGGCCCTGCGGCCCTCCCCGTCGGCGGCCTCGGCGGGCACGGGCTCCTCCTCGGGGAGGTCGTCGTCGTGGTCGCGGCGGCGGCCCGGCAGCGCGAGGACCACCAGGACCACGGCGAGCGCGCCCTGCGCCCAGTGCCAGCCGGTGTGGGTCAGCGGGGCGTCGTAGGCGACGTCCAGCCTGCCGCCCCCGGCGGGCAGCCGGAAGCCCTGCGCCCAGCCGTCGACCGTGGTGCGGGTGAGCGGCCTGCCGTCCAGGGTGGCGCTCCAGCCGTCGGCGGCGGTGTCGGCGATGCGCAGGACGCGGCCGCCGGCACCGGACGGGACGGTGGTGTGGATCTCGACGGGTCCGGCGGCGACGGCCTCGGGGGTGCCGGAGCCGTCGGCGGACACGATGGCCGCCCGGGACACCTCCTGGTCGACCCGCCACAGCCCGCTGCCGTTCTGCTGGCTCAGCCGTGACAGACCGGGGGTGGCGTCCAGCACACGGGTGATCTCGCGGGGCGCGCCCTTGTGGACGAGGACGTAACGCACCGCGAATCCGCCGAGTTCGTCGGCCTGGTCCGCGCCGGAGCCCGCGACCAGGTTGGCGACGACCTTGTCGAGCCTGGTGTTCTCGCCCTGCGCCGCGGCCAGTTCGGCGTCACCCAGCCGGGCGCCGGAGCCGCGGACCAGGGTGTAGCGCACGCGCGCGGTGGACGCGCTGTCGAGGACCAGGGTGCGGGCCTGGTCGCGGGTGCCGCTCTCCTCGGCGACGAACGCGGGCACCTGCACGGGGTCGCGCCGCTCCACCGGGCCGTCGGCGCCGCCCAGCATCCAGCCCGCGGCGACGAGCAGCGGGCCCGCGGCGGCCGCGAACGCGATCAGTGCGGCCACCGGCTGGCGCCAGCCGAAGCTCTGCTCGGCGACCCGCGCGCGTGCGCCGTCGGCGCCGAGCGTGGCGGCGGCCAGCAGGGCGAGGCCGTAGACGAGGGTGGCGGGGCCGGCCCAGGTGGAGGCGTTGGACAGGGCGGCGAAGACGAGGGCCACCAGGGCGGCGGCCCAGGCGGTCCGGATCGCCGCCTGGCGCTCGGAGCGCAGCAGCGCGCCCAGTGCGGCGAGCACCACCCCGATGAGCATCAGTCCGTCCACCGTGCCGGGGCCGCCGGGGCTCGCGCCGAGCAGGTCGAGGGCGGAGGCGGCCGAGGAGCCGAACTCCAGGCCCGCCTCCTTGAAGAAGCCCGTCGGCAGCAGGGTGAGCGACCAGGGGGCCAGCACCAGCAGCGGGGTGCCCAGCTGGGCGAGGAAGCGCAGTCCGTAGGCGGCGATCTCGCGGCGGCGCACGGCCAGCAGCGCGACGCCGAGTACCAGGGCGATGGGCCACACGATCGGCGTGAACGCGGTGGTGACGGTCAGCAGCAGCGCGTAGGCCCAGGTGGCGCGCCAGCTGCCGCGGGCGCCGGAGGAGTACGCCAGGCCGGCCGCGGCGACGCACGCGCGCGCGATGAGCGGCAGCAGGATCGCCAGCACGGCGGTGCCCAGACGGCCGCCCGCGAGGGCGCCGGTGGCGGCGGGCAGGAAGGCGTAGACGACGGCCGCCCAGGCGCGCAGGAGACGCGACTCGACGAGCGGCCTGGAGGCGAAGTACGCGGTGAGCCCGGCCAGCGGGACCGAGCAGACCATCAGCACGGTGATCGCCAGGCCCGTCGAGCCGAACAGCAGGGAGGCCAGCACGGCGACGATCGCCAGGTAGGGCGGCGCCGCCGGGCTGCCGCCCGCGCCCACCGGATGCCAGGCGTCCAGATAGCGCGACCACAGCTCGGAGGAGTCGGCCGGGGCGGGCAGCAGGGCGCCGCCCGAGAGCGCGCCGGAGCCCAGCAGGGTGCGGCAGGCGGCGAGCGAGACGAGCAGCAGCACCAGGAAGAGCACCGGGCCGGGCTTGCGGGCGATGCGCCTGAGGCGGGCGAACTGCTCGATCTCCAGGAAGTCCGCGTCGTCGCCGCCGGGGCCCGACTCGACCGCGCCGCCGTGCCGGCCGGCCGCGGCGGCCTCGGGGTCGGAGGTGCCGACGAGGTTGCCCGCGACCTGTTCGACGGTGGCCCGCACGGTCGCGCCGGGCGGCGGGAACAGCTGCCTCAGCTCGTCCTTGTCGATCTGCGGGCGTCCCCGGCTGCGCCGTCCCGCGACGATCCGCTCGGGGCGCAGCAGGGTGCCGACGAGGCCGCGGATCTCGTCGACGGCCTGTCCGGGGACCTTGCCGACGAGATAGGCGAGCGTGCGCGCCAGGGTGCCGACGACCAGCCGCAGCAGCACCCAGGGCAGCCTGCCGGTACGGGTGTTGACGAGCAGGGTGTAGACGGCGCCCGCCTTGTCGACCTTGTGCGGGGAGGCGACGCTGCGGCCCACGCAGTCGACGGTGCGGCGCTCCCGGGAGGCGGCCTCGGCGTGCCGTACGACGGCGTCGGGCGCGACGAGGACCCGGTGGCCCGCGCTGTGGGCGCGCCAGCACAGGTCGACGTCGTCGCGCATCAGGGGCAGCCGGCGGTCGAAGCCGCCGAGGTCCTCGTAGACGTCGCGGCGGATCAGCATGCCCGCGGTGGAGACGGACAGTACGGACCGGACGTGGTCGTGCTGGCCCTGGTCCTGTTCGCGGCGGTCCAGGCCGGTCCAGCGGCGGCCGGAGGAGGCGATGCTGACGCCGACCTCCAGCAGCTGGCGGCGGTCGTACCAGCCGCGCAGTTTCGGCCCTACGACGGCCACGTCGTCGCGGCCGAGTTCGAGCTCGTTCTCGACGACGCGCAGCAGTTCGGCCAGCGCGTCGGGTTCGGGGGCGCTGTCGTCGTGCAGCAGCCACAGCCACTGGATCGGCTCTCCGTGCGGGAGCTCCGGCATGTCGTAGGCGTCGTCGCGCCAGGAGCGGGTGACGGGGTCCCAGCTGCTGGGCCGCCTCAGGTACGGCAGGTCGTCGGGGGTGAGGAGGGGCGCGGTGCGGCTCGCCTCCTCGACGGCCTGGCCGAAGCCGGTGCGGCGGGCGAGGTGCAGGACCCGGTCGGCGCCGAGGGCGTCGGTGAGCAGCTGCGCGGACGCGTCGGCGCTGCCGGTGTCGGCCGCCGCCACGTACTGGACGGGGCGCTCCTGACCGAGCAGCCCCGCGAGCGCGTCGGGCAGCCAGCGGGCGCCGTCGTGGGAGACGAGCACCGCGGTCACCACATGACGCGGGAACTCAGGGGCGGCAGTGTGGTCTTGGACCGCCGTATGACTGTGCACGGACATCGAGGTACGGGCCCCGGTTCGTTGGACTGCGGTGGACGCCCGTGCCCGGTGGGGGCGGTGGGGCGTCTCGGACGAGCGCCCACACTATCGGCTGGCCACGACAACGGCCCGCCGCCTGTGGACAACCCACGCGCGACGGGCCGTTCGTGCCCGTTCCCGGGGGATCCGCTCGGATCCGGACAGGCCTGATGCCGGGAACACCCTGCTGAGCGCGGCGCTCAGACCGCGGCCTTCTTCAACCGTCGGCGCTCACGCTCGGACAGGCCGCCCCAGATGCCGAAGCGCTCGTCGTTGGCCAGGGCGTACTCGAGGCACTCCGAGCGGACCTCACAGGCGAGGCAGACCTTCTTGGCCTCGCGGGTGGAGCCGCCCTTCTCGGGGAAGAAGGACTCGGGATCGGTCTGGGCGCACAGCGCGCGCTCCTGCCAGCCGAGTTCTTCGTCCGCGTCGTCGACCAGCAGTTGCTGCACCAGCTCGGTCATGTGCGCCCCTCGTCTGTCTTCCGCGTCCCCGTGACGCCGCCGTTATCCGTGACGGCTGAACGACACGAGTGAAATTACAAGTGTGCTGCTCCGGGCGAGTCAAGCCGAGATCTGCTATTGGGCCCCTTATTCACTCTCCAGAACCAAGGCCACACAGAAAGTGTTCAAATCACCCTAAACCCTGGCACGCAGATGGGGACCCATGGGACCTTCCACCCCCGCACAGACCCTCGTACGGAGAAAGACGCCCTGGGGCTCGATCTCGTTCCGGCCGATTCCGACGCACGGTCCGGGGTGAGCCGGATCACGGTCGGATCACGGGATCGCAACGAGGGTTGGCGGGCCCGGATGTGCGCCATGTGTCCCGGCATCCCGCAGAGCAAACCTTTCGCCATTCAGATGAACCGGATGAGGTGAAACATCTCCCACCTTCCGCCCAGCAAGTTGACAGTGCGGGGTGTGAACCGATTCCCTGGTGGGCATGCTCGCGAACTCGGCACTCGCCCCGACCCGCCCCGCCGGGTCCCACGGTGCTGCCCGCGCTCGCTGTCTCTGTTGCTGTCGCCGCTCCGGCTGTTGAGCCCTTCCCGCTCCCGCCGTCGCTGAGTCCGGCACCTCCTCCGGTACGACCGCACCCGTATCCGTGGTCGTGCCCGCGGCTCGTCCCTCCGGCTCGTCCCTGTGGTCATGGCCGTGGCTGTGGCCCCGCTCCTCCCTCTTCTTCCTGCTTTCTCCTTCCGCGAGGAACCACCACCCCATGAACAGCGACAGCGACCTCCAGATCGCCGGCGACCTCCTCGAAGTCCCGCACCTGCTCCAGCCTCCGCGCGAACACCCCTCCACCGTCGCCGAGTTCGCCGGTCTCGCGCGTGCGATCGCCGCCGACCGCACCCGGTGGGCACACCTGGTCCGCTACGACGCCACCACCCGCTGGTACCACCGGCTGCGCGCCGTTCCCCAAGCTCTCGGCTCCGCTCGAGCAGGGGAGACCCCTATCGGGTACGAGGTGTGGCTGCTGTCCTGGGTGCCCGGCCAGGGCAGCGGGCGCCACGACCACGGCCGTTCCTCGGGCGTGCTGACCGTCCTGGAGGGCACGCTCACCGAGCACACCGCGCGCGGCACGCACGCGCTGGGAGCGGAGGCGCAGAAGGTGTTCGCGCCGGGCTACGTGCACGAGGTCGTCAACGACACGCTGGAGCCCGCGGTCAGCCTGCACATCTACTTCCCGGGCCTCACCGAGATGCCCATGCACCCGGCGGCCCCGCGCTGCGAGGCGCGCGCCGCCTCCACAGCCGCGTGACGGGTTGTCGTACCCGCCTGCGAGACTTGCCCCATGCGGATTGTGGTTCTGGCAGGCGGCATCGGTGGCGCACGGTTCCTGCGCGGTCTGAAGAGGGCCGTACCGGACGCCGACGTCACCGTCATCGGCAACACCGGCGACGACATCCACCTGTTCGGGCTGAAGGTCTGCCCGGACCTCGACACGGTGATGTACACACTGGGCGGCGGCATCGACGAGGAGCAGGGCTGGGGCAGGGCCGACGAGACCTTCCACCTCAAGGAGGAGCTCGGCGCGTACGGCGTCGGGCCGGAGTGGTTCGGGCTCGGTGACCGGGACTTCGCGACGCACATAGTGCGCACCCAGATGATCGGCGCCGGTTACCCGCTCAGCGCGGTCACCGAGGCGCTGTGCGACCGGTGGCGGCCGGGGGTGCGGCTCATCCCGATGACCGACGACCGCGTCGAGACGCATGTGGCGGTCGAGGTCGGCGGCGAGCGCAAGGCGGTGCACTTCCAGGAGTACTGGGTACGGCTGCGTGCCGCCGTGCCCGCCGAGGCGGTCGTGCCGGTCGGCGCCGACCAGGCCAAGCCGGCGCCGGGCGTGCTGGAGGCCGTCGCCGAGGCCGACGTCATTCTCTTCCCGCCCTCCAACCCGGTCGTGTCGATCGGCACGATCCTGGCGGTACCGGGCATCCGCGAGGCGATCGCGGAGGCCGGGGTGCCGGTCGTGGGGCTGTCCCCCATCGTCGGCGGCGCCCCCGTGCGCGGCATGGCCGACAAGGTCCTCGCCGCGGTCGGCGTGGAGTCCACGGCCGCGGCGGTCGCCGAGCACTACGGCTCCGGCCTGCTCGACGGCTGGCTCGTGGACACCGCGGACGCGGATGCCGTGGAGCGGGTCGAGGCGGCCGGGATCCGCTGCCGCGCGGTCCCGCTGATGATGACCGACACGGACGCCGCCGCGCGGATGGCCCACGAGGCGCTGGCGCTGGCGGAGGAGGTGCGGGGAGCGTGAACGGGGATCCGGCCGGGGACGGCGCGGCGCGCGGCGGGTTCCATGTCTGGGCCGTGGACGGGATGCCCGAGGTGACCGCGGGGGACGACCTCGCCAAGCTCATCGCCGCCGCCGAACCGGGGCTCGCGGACGGGGACGTCCTCCTCGTCACCTCCAAGATCGTGTCCAAGGCGGAGGGCCGGATCGTGCGGGCCGCCGACCGGGAGGCCGCGATCGACGCCGAGACCGTACGCGTGGTCGCACGGCGCGGGGCACTGCGCATCGTGGAGAACCGGCAGGGCCTCGTCATGGCCGCCGCAGGCGTCGACGCCTCCAACACCCCCGCCGGGACCGTGCTGCTGCTGCCCGAGGACCCCGACGCCTCGGCGCGCGCCGTCCGCGCCGGGCTGCGGGCCGCCCTCGGGGTCGACGTCGGGGTCGTCGTCACCGACACCTTCGGGCGGCCCTGGCGCTCCGGACTCACGGACGTCGCGATCGGCGCCGCCGGGGTGCGCGTCCTGGACGATCTGCGCGGCAGCACCGACGCGCACGGCAACCCGCTCGGCGCGACCGTCGTCGCCACCGCCGACGAACTCGCCGCCGCGGGCGACCTCGTCAAGGGCAAGGCCGACGGGCGGCCCGTCGCCGTCGTCCGGGGGCTGCCCCACGTGCTGACCGGCGACGACGGGCCCGGGGCGCGGGCCCTGGTACGCGACGCGCGCGACGACATGTTCCGGCTCGGCACCTCCGAGGCCGTCCGGGAGGCGGTGACCCGGCGGCGTACCGTCCGGGCCTTCACCGACGAGCCCGTCGACCCCGGCGCCGTACGGCGGGCGGTCGCCGCGGCGGTGACGGCACCCGCGCCGCACCACACCGCACCGTGGCGCTTCGTGCTGCTGGAGTCGCCCGGGGCACGGCTGCGGCTGCTCGACGCCATGCGCGACGCGTGGATCGCCGACCTGCGGCGGGACGGCAGGAGCGAGGAGTCCGTCGCCAGACGCGTGCGGCGCGGCGACGTGCTGCGCAACGCGCCGTATCTGGTCGTGCCCTGTCTGGTCATGGACGGCTCGCACCGGTACGGGGACGCGCGGCGGGACGCCGCCGAGCGGGAGATGTTCGTCGTCGCGACCGGGGCCGGCGTGCAGAACTTCCTCGTCGCGCTCGCCGGGGAGCGGCTGGGGTCGGCCTGGGTGTCGTCGACCATGTTCTGCCGGGACGTGGTGCGGGACGTGCTGGGGCTGCCGGCGGACTGGGATCCGATGGGGGCGGTGGCGGTCGGGCATCCGGCAGAGGAGCCGCGGGCCCGGGAGGAGCGGGGGGTGGAGGGGTTCGTCGTGGTGCGGTGAGACGCGGTGCGGGCGTCGCGGTGCGGTGCGGCCGTGCGTCGCGTCGCGGTGCGGGTGGGGCGGTGCGGGTGGGACGCCTAAGCTGCTGAGGGTTCCCTCCCCGGAATCCGTCGCGCAACTCCGTCGCCTGATCCAGTCGTCCGGTTCCGTCACCCACCTCTACCTCTGGGGCATCGTTCATGGCTGGTCGGTTCACACCTCGATCCCGGCCCGCGCCCGCCGTGCCCGCCGGAGTGCCCCGGCAGGGTGGTGAGGCTCCGGCGCGGGTGCGGACCTGGGTGCCCGAGGGAGCGCTCGACCTCCGTCTCGTCCTCGGGCCGTTGCGGCGCGGGCCCGCCGACCCCACGTTCCGGGCGATGCCCGACGGCTCCTTCTGGCGGGCCAGCCGCACCCCCGCCGGACCCGGCACGCTGCGCGTCTCGTCGTACGGCGGTGAGGTGCGCGGCGAGGCATGGGGGCCGGGGGCCGGGTGGCTGCTCGACGGGCTGCCGGAGCTGCTCGGCGCCGCCGACGATCCCTCCGCGTTCGTGCCCCGGCACAAGCTGCTGGCGCTGACCCGGCACCGGCGGCCCGGACTGCGGCTGACCCGGACCGGCCTGGTGCTGGAATCGCTGATCCCGACGGTCCTGGAGCAGAAGGTCACGACGGACGAGGCGTACCGGGCCTGGCGGCTGCTGGTGCGGAAGTTCGGGGAGCCCGCACCGGGGCCCGCGGCGGGCGGGCGGCTGTGGGTGATGCCGTCGGCCCGGACCTGGGCGCTGATCCCGTCCTGGGAGTGGCACCGGGCCGGGGTCGACGACAAGCGGGCCTCCACCGTGCTGCGGGCCGTGCGGGTCGCCGCGCGGCTGGAGGAGGCGGTGGGGATGTCTCCTTCCGCCGCACGGGCGCGGCTCGAGGTGGTGCCGGGGATCGGGCCGTGGACCTCGGCGGAGTGTGTGCAGCGGGCGCTGGGGGCGGCGGACGCGGTGACCACGGGGGATCTGCATCTGCCGGGGATCGTGGGGTGGGCGCTGGCCGGGGACCGTCACGCGGACGACTCCGTGATGCTGGAGCTGCTGGCGCCGTATGCCGGGCAGCGGCACCGCGCGGCCCGGCTGATTCTGCTCAGCGGGCGTACGCCGCCGCGCCGTGCTCCCCGGATGCCTGTCGGCGACATCCGGCGGTTGTGACGGAGCGCCCCGCGGGGCACGCGGTGAAGTGCGCGTCGAAGTCCGCCGTGAAGCGCGCCTGAAGTGCGCCTGGGGTGCGCCTGGGGTGTTCCGCCCCCGCCGGCCCACCCGCCGCCCGGCTCTCGGTCGGCCGGCGGGTGGGCGGCTCGAGGCGTTACCGGTCCGGGGAGAAGCGGACCGCTCCCGCCGGGATCCGGGCGTCGCACCAGATCCTGGCGCCCTCCCGCAGTTCGTTGTCCGCGCCGACGACCGCGCCGTCCCCGATCACCGTCCCCGTCAGGACCGCCCGTTCGCCCACCCGGGCCCTGGTGCCGATCAGGGAGTCGGTGATGACCGCCCCCGGTTCGATCACCGCCCCCGGCAGGATGGTGCTGCCGGACACCCGCGCGCCCTCCGCCACGAAGGCGCCCTCCCCCACCACCGTGCCGCCGGTGAGCTTGGCGTCGGGTGCGACCCTGGCCGTCGGCAGGATCAGCCGGTCGCCGCAGCGGCCCGGCACCGCCGGGGACGGCGCCCGGCCCAGTACCAGGTCGGCCGAGCCGCGTACGAAGGCGGCCGGGGTGCCCAGGTCGAGCCAGTAGGTGGAGTCGACCATGCCCTGGAGGTGGGCGCCCGCCGAGAGGAGGCCGGGGAAGGTCTCGCGTTCCACGGAGACGGGGCGGCCCACGGGGATGGTGTCGATGACCGAGCGGCGGAAGACGTACGCCCCCGCGTTGATCTGGTCGGTGACGATCTCCTCCGGGGTCTGCGGCTTCTCGAGGAAGGCGAGGACCCGGCCCGTCCCGTCCGTGGGGACCAGCCCGTAGGCGCGCGGGTCGGTCACCTGCGTCAGGTGCAGTGACACGTCCGCGCCGGTGGTCTCGTGTGTGGCGACCAGGCGGCGGATGTCCAGGCCGGTGAGGATGTCGCCGTTGAAGACGAGCACCGGGTCGTCCGGGCCCGAGTGGAGCCGGGAGGCCACGTTGCGGATCGCGCCGCCCGTGCCGAGGGGCTCCTCCTCCGTGACGTACTCGATGCGCAGGCCGAGCGACGAGCCGTCACCGAAGTACGGCTCGAAGATCTCCGCGAGATAGCTCGTCGCCAGCACGATGTGCTCCACGCCCGCCGCCCTCGCCCGCGCCAGCTGATGGGTGAGGAACGGCACTCCCGCCGCCCTGACCATCGGCTTCGGCGTGTGCACCGTGAGCGGACGCAGCCGGGTGCCCTGGCCGCCGACCAGGAGGATCGCTTCTGTCACCTGTCGTCTCTGCTTCCTGCCGGGACCGGCCGGACTCTCCGTCGGCCGGCCAGTGTATGCAGTCCGTCCGAGCGCGCCCTCGACGACGTGGCGGTGTCCCGTGCGGTGACCCGTACGGCGTCCGTGGTTTCCCCCCTCGGCGTCACGGCGTCCCCCTGTTCCCCCGACCGCCCCCCGACGGTGCTCCGGACATGCCCGGCCTCAGCGCCCCTGGTATCGGGCGGCACTGGAACGGGCGGTACCGAGCTTGCCGTAGAGCAGTCGCCCGGGGCAGTCGGTGCGGAACCCGTCGCGGTGGCCGGAGATCACCTTCAGTCGTACGTTCTTTCCTTTTCGGTACAGATTCCCACCCACGGATGTCAGATATGTGCTTCCGCGGGGATCGGCCCCGTAAAGACCGAGTTTCCACGCGGCGAGCCGGGCGACGGCCCGGACCGCCGCGGCGGGCGGTGCGGAGCGGCTGAACGTGCCGATCACCGCGATCCCCACGCTGTCGGTGTTGAATCCGCGGGTGTGGGCGCCGATGACCGCTTCGGTCACGCCCCCGGCGCGGCCCTCGTAGACGTTTCCGCACCTGTCGACGAGGAAGTTGTAGCCGATGTCCCGCCAGCCGCTGCTCACCACGTGGTAGCGGTGGATACTGCGGATGACGGACGGGGCCTGTGAGCAGCGGTAGGTGTTCCCGGATGCGGTGTGGTGCACGAAGGCGGCCTTGATCCGCCGACTGTAGGCGACCCCTTCCTCCCGCACCTTCTCGTCGGCGCCCCAGCCGCGCCGCGTGACGATGCGCGGGCGGGGGCCGATGTACGGCCTGGTGGCGGGGGCGCCGGCCGCCCGGCCCTCGCCGGGGTGCAGGGTCCTCGCCTCGGCGTCCGTCTGCTGCCGGGTCAGGGCGGGGAGGACCGCCCGGGACACCGCGGACGCCCGGCGGGCGGCGGCTCCGGTCCGGCCCCGGACGACCGGACCGAGCGGGGCGTTTTCCCGGCCCGGGTCCACCAGGTCCAGGCGCAGACCGGCCGGGAGGCGGACCGCGGCCGTCCCGGAGCTGCGCGTCCCGGCCGGTACGACGCGTGCGTCGACGCCGTCCGAGTCGCCCACCCACAGCGGTGCCGTGGAGCCGTGCGTCCGGCCCCGGGCGGTCTCGGAGGTGCCCGGGTCCGCGCCGTGGTCCTCGTTGTGGGTCTCCAGATCCTGCCAGCCGGTCCACTTCCCCGTGCCGGTCGTCCGGGTGCGGACCTGGACGCGGCCCTCCAGTCCGGCGTCCGGGTCGTCCCACACGACCCCGACGAGGGAGAAGGGCCGTACGCCGGCCCGGTGCAGCCGCGCCCCGCGGGCCGCGGCCCCGGCCCGGCCGCGGGTGTACGCGGCGGGAGGCAGCGGCAGCGACCGGGTGCTGCCGGGGACACCGGCCGTATCGGCTCCGCCCGGGGCATCGGCCGTATCCGCGCCGCCCGTGGTCGCCCGCGCGCGCCCGCCCCCGGTGGCGGCCGGTCGCTCCCCCGCCGAGACCGCCGGGACCGCCGGGGCCACCGGATCCGCCGAAGCGGGCGCGGTCAGCGGCAGGGCAAGGGCCGCCGTGCAGGCGACACCGACGGAAGAAGCAATCAATCCACGCATAACGGTGATCTTGCGCATAGTCATACACTTCTGTCCACAGCGCATCTGACGGCCCGTCGGTTCACGCTCCGCCGATCCGGTGGCCCGGCCGCCCGGTGCGCGCTCGGCGTGCGGCGTACTCTTGCGCGGGTGAACGCGACCGACCGCACCCCTGCCGACCTGCTGCGTTCCGCGCTCGCCGCGGACCCGGGACGCCCCCTGGTGACCTTCTACGACGACGCCACGGGCGAACGCGTCGAACTGTCCGTGGCCACCTTCGCCAATTGGGTGGCGAAGACCGCCAACCTCCTCCAGGACGGCCTCGGCGTAGAGCCGGGTGACCGGGTGGCCCTGCTGCTGCCCGCACACTGGCAGACCGCCGTATGGCTGCTGGCGTGCTCCTCGGCGGGGGTGGTCGCCGATCTGGGCGCCGATCCGGCCGCCGCCGAGGTGGTGGTCAGCGGGCCGGACTCACTGGAGGCGGCCAGGGCGTGCTCCGGCGAGCGGGTGGCCATGGCGCTGCGGCCGCTGGGCGGCCGGTTCCCGCGGACCCCGGAGGGCTTCGTCGACTACGCCGTGGAAGTACCAGGCCAGGGTGACCGGTTCGTGCCGTACGCGCCGGTCGACCCGGAGGAACCGGCGCTGAGCGTGGCCGGGGCCGAGTTCAGCGGGGCGGAGATCACGGAGCGGGCCCGGGCCGACGCGCCCGCCCTCGGACTGACCGGCCCCGGCTCACGGCTGCTGTCGGGACTGCCGTACGACACCTGGGAGGGCGTCAGCGCCGGCCTGTACGCACCTCTGGCCACCGGGGGTTCGGTGGTGCTGTGCCGGAACCTGACCCTGCTCGGCGAGGAGGCGCTGGCGAAGCGGATCGAGAGCGAGCGCGTCACGACCACCGCCCGCTGACCGCTCGCACCGCCCACACGGATCGCACCGCCCGCGGCTCGCACCGCTCACGCGGCGCGCACGGCTCCGCCGCCAAGGATTCAGGACATACCAGGAATTCGGCATTCAATTACGGAAATTCACCTTTCCGTACCCCCGGTGACACCCCTTCACCCCGCCCCCACCGCCCCGCCCGACTACCCCCGCCCCACCCGCCGAACCACCCCCGGGCTGAGTCGTGAGTCACTCCCGAGTAAAGCGAGGGCCAAGGCAAGGGAGTTTCCTTCAGGAGTATGAGGCGGATTGCACACTTGTAGGGGCTGTGAATTTGCCACTGGCGTCGCTCGGCGCCGATTCTGGCGGATAGTGTGAGCCGATCCGGTGCACCCGGCCGAGGTTGGCACGGGGTCACGCACTGTGTGTACGAGACCCGAGCGCCTTGGTAGGGGGGAAGGCGCCGCGTGGCCCCGACGGAGGATTCGGACAACCGTGGACGCGCAAAGCCGTGGGCGGGCGGACAACATCGACCCCGCAGACCAGTGGGTGCTCAATCCGGACAGCGGCGAATACGAGCTGCGACTGGCTCCTTCCGCTCCGCAGTCGGCCGTTCCCCAGCCCCGTCGAGCCGCCGCCCGCAAGGCGTCGGGCGGCGACGCGGCCCGGGGCGGTACGGCCCGGGGCGGTACGGCGGCGCCGGAAGCCCCTGAAACGCCTGGGCGTGACGTTCCGCCTCAGCGGCGACGCAGGGGTGCGCCCGAGGAGCCCGCGCCGGGGCGCCGTTCGCGCCGGCCGGTGAAGAAGAAGTCGAAGGCGAAGAAGGTGCTGCTGTGGACCGGCGGGTCCATGGCGTTCGTCCTGGTCGCCGTGTCGGCCGCCGGGTACCTCTACATCCAGCACCTCAACCACAACATCCAGTCCGTCTCCGACGACGGCGCGAGCACCGGTGGCTTCAGCAAGGACAAGGCGATCAACATCCTGCTGATCGGCACCGACAAGCGCACCGGCAAGGGCAACAGCAGCTACGGCGACAAGGGCAGCGTCGGCCACGCCGACACCAACATCCTGCTGCACGTCTCCAAGGACCGCTCGAACGCGACCGCGCTGAGCATCCCGCGCGACCTGATCGTGAACGTCCCGGACTGCCCCACCACGCAGGACGACGGCACCACGAAGGACATCCCGGGCACCGCGAACGTCCGCTTCAACACCAGCCTCGGGCAGGACGGCCGTACGGCCTCCTGCACCATGCGCACGGTGACGGAGCTGACCGGCATCACGCCGGACGACTTCATGGTCGCCGACTTCAACGCCGTCAAGACGCTGACCACGGCGGTCGGCGGGGTGGACGTGTGCCTCGGCAAGGACATCAACGACGCCGACTCGCACCTCAACCTGAAGAAGGGCATGCAGCACATCGAGGGCGAGACCGCGCTGGCCTTCGTCCGCACCCGGCACTCCGTCGGCTTCGGCGGCGACCTCAGCCGGATCCAGCTCCAGCAGCAGTTCCTGAGCGCGCTGATGCGGAAGCTGAAGTCCAACTCCACGCTCACCGACCCGACGAAGATGATCGACGTCGCGGAGGCGGCCACCAAGGCGCTCACCGTCGACTCGAAGATCGACAGCATCGGCAAGCTGAAGGACCTCGGTCTCGAGCTCGGCAAGCTGAACCCGAAGAACCTCACCTTCACCACCGTCCCGGTGGTCGACAACCCGGCGGAGAAGGTCCACGCGACCGTCGTGCTCAACGACACGACCGCGCCCCAGGTGTTCGCCGCCATCAAGGGCGACGTCTCCTTCAGCGACGTCAAGAAGAAGGAGAAGGCCGCCAAGGACGCCGCCGCCGATCGCCTCAAGGGCACCAAGTCCGCCGCCTCCGAGGTGCGGGTGCGGATCCTCAACGGCGGCGCCGCGGCGGGCTCCGCACAGGCCACTCTCAGCTGGCTGCAGAATGATGAGGGCGTGACGAAGTCGGAGAACGCCGGCAACGCGCCGGCCACGCTCAGCAAGACCACGCTCGAGTACGCGCCCGACCAGGCCGCGCAGGCCCGCAGGCTCGCCGCCGTCATGGGGCTCTCCGGCTCCGCGCTGAAGCCCGGCAAGAGCGTGACCAACTCCCAGGGACTGCCGACGATGACGCTCACCCTGGGCAAGGACTTCAAGGGCGCGGGAGTCCCGCTGACCACTCCGACCACGGCACCGGACGTCCAGAAGTCCACCGCGGACAAAGTCGAGTGCGCCAAGTAACGGTTCAGGGGTAACCCTTCTGGTCCGTCCCGCGTCTAACCGGACGCGGGACGGACCCGTGTGAGGCGCAGGGTGTGGGAGGGGCAGACAGTTGGCGCGAAGCAGCGTGCGGGGGGAGGTGCCCGCGGTCGAGGACACGATGTCCCTGACACCGCAGGGCACCGACGACGAACCACCGGCGGACGACGGCGGCCAGGACGGCGGGCGCAGACCGCGCAGACGCCGCGTGCTGCGCTGGTCGGCGACCGTTCTGGCGATGGTCATACTGGGCACCGCGGGTGCCGGATATCTCTACTACGAGCACCTCAACGGCAACCTGAGGAAAGACGCCCTGAACATCGGGGACGCCAAGGACAGGGCGGCGGCCTCGAAGGCCAACGCGGCGGGGCAGACCCCGCTGAACATCCTGCTCATAGGCTCCGACGCGCGTGACAGCGAGGAGAACCAGAAACTCGGCGGCGCGAAGGACACCTTCGGCGGCACACCCCGCGCCGACGTGCAGATGCTGCTCCATGTCTCCGCGGACCGCAGCAACATGTCGGTGGTCAGCATGCCGCGCGACACCCTGGTGCAGATACCCAAGTGCACCGACCCGGCCAGCGGCAAGGTGTACGCGGCGAGCACCGTCCCGACGATCACCAACGACTCGCTCGGCCGCGGCGGTCCCGGCTGCACGGTGGCCACCTGGGAGAAGCTGACCGACATCCACATCGACCACTTCATGATGGTCGACTTCGCGGGCGTGGTCTCCATGGCGGACGCCATCGGCGGCGTCCCGGTGTGCGTGGACGCCAACGTCTACTCCCACACCTCCTCCGGGCACGGCTCCGGCCTGAAGCTGGAGAAGGGCACCACCTCCGTCAAGGGCGTCCAGGCTTTGCAGTGGCTGCGCACCCGTTACGGCTTCGAGGACGACACCGACATAGCGCGCACCAAGGCGCAGCACATGTACATGAACTCGATGGTCCGCCAGCTGCGCGCGAACGCCACGCTGAGCAACCCGGGCGAACTGCGCTCCCTCGCCGAGACGGCCACCAAGGCCCTCACCGTCGACACCGGTATCGGCACGGTGGCCAAGCTCTACGACCTCAGCAACGAGCTGAAGAAGGTCCCCACCGGCCGCATCACCATGACGACGATGCCGTGGGAGTACTCGACGGCCAGCAGCGGCCGGGTGGTGCCCAAGCCGGGTGACGCGGAGCAGCTGTTCCGGCTGGTGCGCGAGGACATCGCGCTGGACGGCAAGGACAAGAAGAAGACCTCGCAGGCCACGGCGACCGCGGCGCCGTCGGACCCCGCGGCGGCCGACGACCAGATCGCCGTCCAGGTGCAGAACGGCACGCAGAGCACGTCCGAGGCCGCGGTGCCGGGCCGGGCCCGCACCGTCGCCGAACTCCTCGGCTCCCAGGGCTTCGCCAAGGCCGTCGCGGACACCTCGGCGCTGCTCAGCGAGGAGCAGACGGTCGTGCGCTACCCGAGCGCCGATCTGCAGGGCGACGCACAGCGGGTCGCCAAGGCGCTCGGCATCCCGACCAGTCAGGTGAAGAAGTCGACGGACGTGTCCGGGGTCACCCTGGTCATCGGCGCCGACTGGCGTTCCGGCACCGCGTACAAGGCGGCGGCACAGGACGACACGACACCGACCTCGGCCGACGCCCTCAACGGCTCGGACACCAAGGCCTGCATGCACGTGGACCCGAACTACACCTGGTAGTCCGGGTCCGGCGGTCGGGCGATGCGGCCGGTGCGGCGATTCGGCCGGTCCGGCCATGCGTCCGGTCCGGCGACGCGGCCGGTGCGGCGGTGCTCAGTTCGCGCTGGGCACCGCGGGACGGCGGGAGGCGATGACCCTCTTCGCCAGCGAGCGGGGGCTGGTCAGGAAGCCGAAGCCCCACGACATGTGCATGGTGGCGAGGGCGACGGGGATCTGCAGCCGCGCCTTCAGCGGCAGACCGCGGCCCGCGGGCACCGAGCCGAGCGCGATCGCCGCGAGATAACCGCCGGGCACCAGGAAGCCCCACGGCGTCAGCACGGCGCCCACCACGATCCCGGCCACGATCGCGCACAGCGCCACGGGCGGGGCGAGGTAGCGCAGGTTGATGGAGCCCTCGTGATAGCGGGCCACGACGTGCCGCCAACGGCCGTAGTCCTTGTACTGCTTCGCCAGCGCCCGCACGCTCGGGCGGGGCCGGTAGGACACCCGGAGCTCGGGCGAGAACCAGATCAGGCCGCCCGCCTCCCGGATGCGGAAGTTCAGCTCCCAGTCCTGGGCGCGGACGAACTCCTCGTTGTAGCCGCCCTGCTGCTCCAGCGCGGCGCGCCGGAAGACACCCAGGTAGACGGTCTCGGCGGGAGCGGCCTCGCCCCCGGTGTGGAAGGCGGCGTTGCCGACGCCGATCTTCGAGGTCATCGCGGCGGCGACCGCGTGCTCCCAGTCGTTCTCGCCCTCGGCGTGCATGACGCCGCCGACGTTCTGCGCGCCGGTCTCCTCCAGCAGCCGTACGGCGGTGGCGATGTAGCCCGGCGAGAGGATGCCGTGGCCGTCGACGCGTACCACCACGGGGTGGCGGGAGGCCTTGATCGCGGCGTTCAGCGCGGCGGGCGTACGGCCGGTGGGATTGGGGACGGTGTGCACGCGGGGGTCCTCGGCCACGAGTTCGGCGGCGATCTCGTCCGTGCGGTCCGTGGACGGACCGAGGGCGATCACGACCTCCATCTCGCCGCCGTACTCCTGCGCGAGGATCGCTTGGACGGCCCCGCGCAGATGCCGCTCCTCGTTGAGGACGGGCATGATCACAGACACGGCGGGGAACCGCACGTCGGGCATGGCGTTCATAGGACGCTCACGTTACCGCGAACGGGGGACACCGGTGCGCGCCGCACGGGTGGTACGGCGGGCCGAAGGTCTTATGGGCCTACGGTGCTCACGGTTCCCACGTTCGGCCCTCGCGGAGGTGTCCCTTGCCCACGCCGCCCCGCTCCCCCGTCCCCAGGCCCACGGCCGCGCGCGGGCAGGACGCGCCCCAGCGGCCGGCCCGTCCGCCCCGTCCGGCCCGGTCCGCTCAGCCCACCCGGTCCGCCCGGCCGCAGCGCCGCGCCGTGCCCCCGCCGGCGCGCGGGGGCGTGCCCAGGACCGGCGCGCCCCGGACGGGTCCGGTCGGTGGCGCGCGCCGCCGGCCGCGCTGGGCCGTACGGGTGGCCACCGCGCTGTCGGTCGTGGTGCTCGCCTCCGCCGGGATCGGGCACGCCGTCATGACGGGCCTCGACTCGGACATCACCCGGATCGATCCCTTCAAGGACATGAAGAACCGCCCGCACGCCGGGCACGGCATGAACGTCCTGCTGGTCGGCACCGACGGCCGTGACCGGATCACCCCCGCGGAACGGCGCCGCTACCACCTGGGCGGCGCGCCCTGCCACTGCACCGACACGATCATGATCGTGCACATCGCGGAGGACCGGGAACGGGCCAGCGTGATCAGTCTGCCGCGCGACTCCTACGCCGAGGTCCCCGCCGCCGCGGGGCGCCCCGCCCATCCCATCAAGATCAACGCGGCGTACGCGGAGGGCGGCCCGAACCTCACCGTGCGCACCGTCGAGAACATGACGCACGTCAAGATCGACCACTATCTGGAGGTCGACTTCACCAGCTTCATGAAGACGGTGGACGTCCTCGGCGGGGTGCGGATCTGCACCCCCCGGTCCCTCAAGGACGCCTACACCGGCCTGGACCTCCCGTCCGGCCCGCACACCCTGGGCGGCGGTCAGGCATTGCAGTACGTCCGCTCACGGCACGTCGACGGCGCGAGCGACCTCGGCCGGATGCAGCGTCAGCAGCACTTCCTGGCCGCGCTGATCGAGCGGGCGACGTCCTCCGGGGTGCTGCTCAACCCGCTGCGCTTCCGGGACGTGGTGCGGGCGGCGCTCGGCTCCGTGCGCGCCGACAAGGGCTTCGGCACCGACGAACTGCTCGAACTGGGGCGGGCGATGCGGGACTTCTCGCCGTCGTCGTCCGAGTTCACCACCGTGCCGATCGGGCAGCTGGGCTACACCGTCAAGGGCCTCGGCTCGACGGTGAAATGGGACGCGGAGAAGTCGGCCCGGCTGTTCCGGGCGCTGCGGAACGACGAACCGCTCGCCGCCGGGAAGAAGAAGAGGGGCGCGCCGCCCGCCGACCGCGCCGTCCCGGTCGACGTGCCGCCGGCCCGGATCCGGGTCCAGGTCGAGAACGGCACCGCGACGGCCGGGCTCGGCCGGCGGCTCGACGCCGCTCTCGCGTCCACCGGGTTCCTGACCACGCAGCGGCCGGCCAACGCGGCGGACCGCTCGGTGCGGCGCACGGTCGTCGTCTACGACCCCCGCTGGGACCGCTCCGCCCGGTCACTGGCGACGGCCCTGCCGGGCAGCGAGCTGCGGCCCGCGAAGGGCCGGGGCCCGGTCCTGAAGGTGATCGCCGGGTCGGACTTCACCCAGGTCCGCAGGGTCCGCGCAAAGGCGCCCGCGCAGCCGGATCCGGCCGTGACGACGGGGGACGAGGCGGTGTGCCCCTAGCCCCGCCGGGCCGGGGCTGGGTATACGGCCGCGTAATCCGGCTGCGGCGCCGCGGTGGCCGGTCGCGCCCCGCGGCGCGACCGCCGGAGACACCCCGCCGGCCAGGCGTCAGTCCTCGATCCCCTCCGCCGCCCGGCGTGCCCGGAGTTCCTTGATGGCCGCCAGGCGGGCCAGACGGTGGGTGCGGCGGATCTGCGCCTCCTGGTTGCGCCGCTTGTCCTTCTCCGTCTCCGGGATCACCGGCGGCACCCGGCGCGGCTTGCCGTCCGCGTCCACGGCGGCGAACACCAGATAGGCCGAGCCGACCTTCACGGGCGGGGTGGACTCGTTCCAGCGTTCGGCCAGGACCCGCACACCGACCTCCATGGAGGTGCGGCCGGTCCAGTTCACCTGGGCCTTCACATGGACGAGGTCGCCGACGCGGACCGGCTCCAGGAACAGCATCTCGTCCATGGCCGCGGTGACGGCGGGACCGCCGCTGTGCCGGCCGGCCACCGCTCCGGCGGCGTCGTCGGCGAGCTTCATGATCACACCGCCGTGCACCGTGCCCAGCAGGTTGACGTCGTTGTGGGTCATGATGTGGCTGAGGGTGGTACGGGAGGCCGAGATCGACTTACCCGGTATGTCTGTCACATCCGGGGCGTCCGCATCCATGGCGCTGGCCTGGTCTGTCATACGCTCCACCTTATGCCGAGGCGGCATTCGGGGACTTTGTGTCGGGTTCGCAACAGCAGTGCCCCTGTTTTCCACAGGCCCTGTCCCGGGCCGTGCCCCGCACTGCACACTGGGCCCCATGAACGATTGGCCCGAGGGATGGTCCGACGACAACCGCGGCAACCGCTACGGTCGCGGCAGCGGGAACCCGCAGCCCGAGGCGGCGCGCGTGATGCGGCAGACCCGCCGCGGCCCGGCGGCACCGCCCGGCCAGGGCGGCGGCTACGGCGCCGGCCCGCAGGGCGCGCCCCCGTACCACCCCGGCGTGCCGGAGCAGCCGACGTACATCGACGGCCAGGGCTACGGCGGTCAGGACTACGGCGGCCAGGGCGGCGGCTATGACAACGCCGGCTACAACACCGGCCAGGTGTACGGCGGTGGCGGCGGTCACGGGTCCGGCGACACGGGCCAGGCCCCCGGCAGGCCCCGCCCGAACTGGCGGCGGCGTATCAAGTGGACCGCCGTCACGGTCGTCGGCGTCCTGGTCGTCACCTCCGTGGCGACCTATTTCTGGGCCGACTCCAAGCTGCACCGCGACGTCGACCTGTCCAAGGTGATCGACCGGCCCGAGACGGGCAAGGGCACCAACTACCTCATCGTCGGCTCCGACAGCCGCGCCGGCCTGTCCGCCGAGGACAAGAAGAAGCTGCACACCGGCTCCGCCGAGGGCAAGCGCACCGACTCGATGATGATCCTGCACGTCGGCGACAACGGCGACACGCTGGTCTCGCTGCCGCGCGACTCGGACGTGGAGATCCCGTCGTACGTCGGCTCGACCTCGGGCAAGACGTACAAGGGCACCGGCCGCCACACCAAGCTGAACGCGGCGTACGCGGAGGACGGCCCGACGCTGCTGGTGCGCACCGTCGAGTTCAACACCGGCCTGCACATCGACCACTACGTCGAGATCGGTTTCGCCGGTTTCGCGAAGATCGTGGACGCGGTGGGCGGTGTCACCATCAACATCGACAAGGGCTTCAAGGACAAGTACTCCGGCGCCGACTTCAAGGCCGGCGAGCAGACCCTGAACGGCGAGCAGGCGCTGGCCTTCGTCCGCACCCGGCACGCCTTCGCGACCTCGGACCTCCAGCGCACCAAGAACCAGCAGAAGTTCCTCTCGGCGCTCGCCCACGAGGTGGCCACTCCTGGTACCGTGCTCAACCCCTTCGCGCTGTACCCCACAATGGGGGCCGGGCTTGACTCGCTGATCGTCGACAAGGACATGGGGCTGTGGGATCTGGCATCCATGTTCTGGGCGATGAAGGGTGTCTCCGGCGGTGACGGCACGTCGATGAACATGCCCATATCGGGTTCGACGGGCGGCAATCTCGTCTGGGACAAGGCGAAGGTCAAGACCCTGGTGAACGAGTTGCGGAACGACGAGAAGGTCACGGTGTCGAGTGACTGAACCAGCCGGTGGCAGACCGCCTTTCGACGCGGTGCTGTGTGATGTGGACAACGTGGTGCGCACGTTCGACTCGTCCGGTGTGACGGCCCTGGAACGGGCCGCCGGACTGGCCGAGGGCACCACGGCGAAGATCGGTTTCGCCCCGGAGACCGTGCTGCCCGCGCTGCGGGGCGAGATCACCCCGCAGGAGTGGGTCGCGGCCATCGCGGAGGGCCTGGCCGGTCTCCTGGAGGACGAGACGGCGGCCTGGGAACTGGGCAGCGCGCTGCTGGAGTCCCCGTTCCGGGCCGACGAGACGGTCGTGGCGCTGCTGCGCCGGGCCCGGATCAGGGTGCCGGTGGTCCTGGTCAGCAACGCGATGCTGGGCCTGGAGGCCGACCTCGACTCGCTCGGCCTGAACGACCTGGCGGACGACGTGGTCAACAGCGCCCGCGTGGGCATAGCCAAGCCGGACCCGCGCATCCTCGAACTCGCGGCGGCCCGGGTGCGGGTACGGCCCGAGCGGTGCCTGTTCGTGGACGACGGCGCGGAGAACGTCGAGGCGGCGGCGGCCCTGGGCATGCGCGCGGTGCGCTACCGCGGCCCGGCGGACCTGGAAGAGGCGCTTCAGCCCCTCTTCTGACACCCGTCACGGCCCCTGACGCCCGCCGGTCCCGGCCGCGCTCCGCCCCGCGGCCCCGCTCCGTCCCGCGGCCGCGCGCGGCGGAGGGCACCCCGGCCGGCCCGGGATGCCCTCGTCACTCACACCACCGCGGTGGCCGCCACGTTCACATGGCGGCGCCCGCCATCGCGCGGCAGGACTCGGCGCAGCGGCGACACGCCTCCGCGCACCGCATCATCTGCGGATCCTCCGGCATGGACATACACGCCTCCGCGCACATGTCGCACGCCCTCGCGCACATGACGCACATCTCGGCCGACAGCGGGGAGCGGCGCATCATCATGTCGGCGCACATCCGGGTCATCTCGGAGCAGTCGATCAGGGCGCGCATGATCTGCATCTGCGCCTGGCCGCCCATCTGCATGCAGGAGCTCATGGTCTCCTCGCACACGGTGTGGCAGGCCATGCAGGCCTCGACGCACTGCTGCATCGCCTTGGACATGGCGGGCATGGTTCCGGACTGGGTCATGGCTTCTCCTCAAGGGAGTGGGACCCGTGGACGGGCCCCGCGTGCCTCCGTCCTACGCCCCCCGGACACACCCCGCCATCCGGACGAAGCGTGCCATTAGCCGCGCACACCCGATGCCGTACGGGATCCGGCGCGTTCCCCACCCGTACGGGTCCCGGCCGCCCTTGACCCATCGGAGTGACCGCCGCCTCTCACCACAGACGGCGGGAGGGCGCCCTCGAAGGACGCCCTCCCCGTGGGACCGAACGGTCAACCACACTGCCGTCAGGGCAGGTTGCGCGCCATGACGATCCGCTGGACCTGGTTCGTGCCCTCATAGATCTGGGAACTTTACAGCCCATACGGCTCTGGCCTGCACAAACACCCCTTCCAGAGGGTGCCTCCCCCAGCATTTCCCCATAATCGTCAACAGTCTCCGCAGGCCGGGGTCGCGCTGGAGGCACCACCACCCATCGCGCCACATACGAGCAGGCCGGGCGCAGGTTATGCGGTTTCCCGTTCCGTCAACCGTGATCGCTTGACCCGTGCGCCACCCCTCGGGAGCATCGACCCAGATGTGGGGCACTGACAGCGGTACGGGAGAGGGGAGCCCAGACCATGAAGGTCACCAAGCTGGTCAGCACGTGCGACATCAAGGACTGCCCGACGATCTACGCCACGGATCGTGGCACCTTCCTGGTACAGGGCGAGACGCCGACCGACCACGGGCTTCAGATTCCCGCCCACGAAACCCTGGTCGAGATCCCGATGGAACTGATCCAGAAGGCCATCCGTGACAACCTCATCTAGGACCCTTGGCGACCTCTTTGACGCATTCGAGCGCGAGGCATTCCGACTGGAGACCCTGGACGACTACAGCAGGTCCGGGAGCGTCGACGCCTACCAGGCATTCCTGGCCGGGGAGTCGCAGCCGCACGACTACAACGCGGGATGGGTAAAAGAACTACGCTCGCACACCGAGAAGGGGAAGCGGGTGTACCGGGTCCATGTCCTGTCCCGCCCACTAACGGACTATCTTAGGTTCGAACTCGGCTGGGGCTACCACAAGAACGTGAGCGGGGGCGAAGAGTTCTTCATCCTCGATATCACCGACAAATCCAATCCCTTGGAGAACGTTCCAGATTTCTGGTTCTTCGACTCCGAATCCGTAGCCGTGATGAACTACGACGGAGAGGGAAAATACCTGGGTTCGGAAGTGCTACCGCCAGAACGAACAGAAGAATTCACGCGGTACCGTGACGCGGCACTCGCGTACGCGGAGCCGTTCACCGAATGGTGGGCCAAGTACAGGGCGTGAACAGAGCACAGCTTGGAGCCGCGTTGCGGGCGCTGCGAGTGGCATCCGGAAAGGAAGCCAAAGCGGTGGCTCGCAGCGCCCTCATGTCTCCGTCCAAGCTGTCCAAGATCGAGAATGCGAAGCTGGCACCCAGCGCCACGGACGTAGAGCGCATCCTGACCGCCATCGGTGTCTCAGACGAGGTCAAGGCGGAGTACGCGGAGGCCGCACGCGCGTCAGCGACAGAGGCGACGGCATGGCGCCTGCTCAAGCGGATCGGGGTCCACAAGGGCCAGCAGGCCGCCAAAGCCCTGGAAGCCCAGATGTCTGTACTGCGGCTCTTTCAACCCGCGCTTGTTCCGGGCCTGCTCCAGACTCCCGAGTACATCCGGGCCATTCTGCAACGCCACAATCTGAGTGAAGACGCACTCACGCGAACGATCAACGGGCGACTCGAACGGCAAGCGGTTCTCTACGACAACGCCAAGTCGCTTCGGTTCGTCATCACCGAACCTGTTCTGCACTGGCGCATCGTGCGACCTCAGATGATGGCTGCTCAGCTTGATCGCATCACCTCTATTTCACGGCTCCCCCACGTGGACATCCGTATAGTTCCTCTGGGGATTCAGCAACATGACATCGCAAATCACGCCTTCGTTATCCGTGACGACCGCATGGTGACCGTTGAAACCGTCCATGCCGAAGTCATCGTTACGGACCCGCGAGATGTGAGTCTCTACGTTGGCAAGTTCGAAGGATTCGAGCAGACAGCGCTAGCCGGTGACGATATGCGAGACCTGATCGAAGGTATCCGCAACGACTTTTTGCGGGAACAGGAAACAGGCTAGAGACGCGCTCGTGGGCCGCCGAAAATGGGGGCCATGGTGAGCGACAGCAGGGCACATAGGACCGAGTCGGCTGATCATCTGGGCAGCAGCGAAGCCCGACAGTTCCTCTCCCGTCTCTCCGGAGCGTTCGGCATAGACGGCGTGCTTATGGTGCAGAAGAGCAACCCTGGCCTCGAGGGGGCGGACCTGGCACCCAACTCGGCCTTGCGCTGGCCTCGGTGTGAGTGCGGAAGCCCGAAGTGTCCTGACTACGAAGCCCGGCCGAATGGCCCGACAGAGGTTCTGCACAGCAGGGTCGCTGAGGTCAATGCGCGGAGCCGTAGGGGCGGGCTGTGAGTCCTCGGACAGCAACGCGTCCGGCCCGGAAGCGTGAACGTAAGGACCCACCGAAGTCCACGGTCGAGACACCGACGCCCCCGCAGACCTACTGCGGAGTGTGCATAGGTCACCGCACGATCTGGTGTCCGGACTGCGGCGGGCTCGATGGCTGCCTCATCTGCCATCACACGTTCAAGGTCCCCTGCCCTGTGTGCGCTGGCGGGGAGTTGGAACCGATCAGGTGGTGACCTGACCCCCATTTCCCGTCCCTGCCGGATGTAGCCGATCTGGGCTCCCCCCGTACCCACTCGGAATCCTGGCAGGGGCGGCGCAAGCCCCCGCCCCGGTGGTGGAAACCCTGGACAGGTCGAGCGACCGGGGCGGGTCGCAAGTGCAGCGCACCACTCCCAGAGAGAGGTACTACGCATGACCGCAGCTCCCGAGTTCGAGTTCCGCACGTCCAGTGCGTGCCAGTACAACAACAACGACCCCCGCTGTGTCGAGGTGGCCACCAACGTCCCCGGCAAGGTGGCGGTCCGTAGCACCGTGTCCGGCCAGGTGGTCGAGTTCACGGCCGACGAGTGGACCGACTTCCTGAGCGGTGCCAAGCTGGGGGAGTTCGACGTAGCCGCATAGGGGAGCCACCATGCAGCAGTGTCCACAGTGCGGCGGCAGCGTGGAGTCCGACCCGGAACACTCCGGCGTGATGCGCTGCATGGCTTGCTGGGAAGTGTGGACGCTGCCAACTGGGCGGCACTGTCCGGGTTTCCGGCCGATGTACATGTCTGCACTGCACGTGCTGGACTCATACCGGGAACTGCGACGCTGACCAAGCAAAGGAACGCCCCCGCCAAATCGGCGAATTCGAGGGGTCGTTGCAACACTGCTGGTCAGCTGGCCAGGTCCAGTAGCTTAGCGAGACGCTCGGCTGGGGTTTCCCAGCCGAGCGTTTTGCGTGGGCGGCTGTTGAGTTCGGCGGCCACGGACTGAAGGTGCTCGGGGCTGTGGCCGCTGAGGTCGGTTCCCTTGGGGAAGTGCTGCCGCAACAGGCCGTTGGTGTTCTCGTTCGAGCCGCGCTGCCAGGGGCTGGCCGGGTCGCAGAAGTAGACCGGGATGTCGGTGGCGACGGTGAACGCGCGATGGGCGGCCATCTCCGAGCCCTGGTCCCAGGTCAGGGACCGCAACAGATGCGGCGGGAGGGTCTGGACGGTGGCGGCGAACGCGTTGCGGGTGGCGATGGCGCTGTGGCCGACCGGCAGGTGCACGAGCATCACGTAGCGGGTGGACCGCTCGACGAGGGTGCCGATGGCCGAGCGGCCGTCCTTGCCGATGATGAGGTCGACCTCCCAGTGTCCGGGGACGGCCCGGTCGGCGGCTTCGGCAGGGCGTTCGCTGATCAGGACCATGTCCTTGACGGCGCGGGAGGCACGCTTGTGGGCCTGACGGTGCGGACGCCGGCGGGCCCGACCGGTGCGAAGTGCGCGGGTCAGTTCCCGGCGGAGTTCTCCGCGGCCCTGGACGTAGAGGGCCTGGTAGATCGTCTCATGGGCCACGCGCATCTCCGGGCGGTCGGGGAAGCGTGCCCGCAGAGCGTGGCAGATCTGCTCGGGGCTCCACCGCATCGTGAGGTGGTCCTGGATGAAGTCCCGCAGTTCGGGGTTCTGGCCGATTTTGCCGGCCTTCGGGCGGGGCGGCGCCGTTCGGCCCGGCGGTGGGCGTGGAAGGGCTGGTAGGTGAAGCCGCCTCTGGGTATGGGCCGTCGGTTGCGGCGTATCTCACGGCTGATGGTGGAGGGGCTGCGGCCCAGCTCTGCCGCGATCTGCCGGACGGACGCCTTCTCGCGCAGCCGGTCGGCGATGTGGATGCGTTCGTGTTCCTGAAGGTATCGCGACGGGCCGCTTCCCGGGTGCTGTAGCCCTGCTCCACGAGCTGGAAGTAGGCGGCCCGCTCACGGACCAGCTTCCGGCCCCCCTGCGGCTTCCTGTTCTTGCGGATCTCGAAGTCCATGACACCCCTTGAACTGGGGTGTTGCAACGACCACTAAAACTGAAGGACCCTCGGGGGCTCAATGTGTATGAAGCGCTACGTAGTTCAGCCGCCTTGGCTACCTACTTCAGTTATTTCCTCAAGTACTGCTTTGGCCTTGCCCGTCAACTCTCCACCTGCCTTACCGGCAACTGTGGTCAGGAAGCCGTCCCTTCTGGCCCGCTTCAGGTGATCCTTCACCGTCTCAGGTCGGCGGCCGATGAGCCGTGCCAGCCACGGAATGGGCGCAGCAGCCCCAAAATCCGCCATGGCGGTGTACGTGGCAACAAGCAGGGCCAAGTACCGCTCTGAGACGCCTTCGCCCTCCAGGGCGAGCCCCGCCGCCTCTCCCATCCCATTCAGCTTCCCTGCCTCCTCCTCCAACGTCCGCTGGGCTTCGGGAGCCTGCTTGGCCAACTCCAGGGCTGCGGCTACATCGAGCCTGCGCAGGACAGTGGTCGAGATACCCCGTGCCACCTCACGAGCAGGGGCATCATCAGCCGGCTCGATGGTGATCCGCTGTGGCCCCCCGTTGACCGGCCCCACGGGCCACCACATGCGGACCACCCAGGCGCCCTGCTGCTGAGTGATCTCGAACCCGCTGTCATCCGCTTCCATATCACTCAAGCTAACACACCCAGGGGGTTCCACCCTGTGTTGACAACCTAGGGTGGTCAATGCGCAAACTTGAAAACGCCGGGGAGTGACCGGCGCGACGGCGGGGCGGGCCCGTACGTCGGCAGCAGCAGGAGGGGGCCGCTTCAGTGGCAAGGGCATGGGTCACGCGGTCAACAGACGACTCGAAGAAGTGGACGACGTACTGGTACGACCCGGACGGCAAGCAGCGGCAGAAGACGTTCGAGGCCAAGAAGCGGGCTGATGACCAGCGCAAGCGCAAGGAGCAGGAACTCGACGCCGGGACCTACCTGGACGACCGCTTGGGCAAGCAGCCCGTGACGGCCGTGTGGGAGCAGTGGAAGAATCAAAGGAAGCTGGAGAACAGCACCAAGAAGCAGTACCGGTCGATCCTCAACACGACCATCGAGCCGTTCTTCAAGGCCCGTTCCATCGTGTCCCTGAAGGTCGCTGATGTTGAGCAGTGGCTCTTGTGGATGGAGCAGGACCGGAAGCTGTCCGCCCGCACACGGCGTCAGCGATTTTCGTTCTTCTCCGGGATGATGGACTGGGCTGTCGTCAACGAGATCGTCGGCCGGAACCCGTGCAAGAAGGTCAAGGGCGCGGGCAGCCGCGCCAAGGAGATCCGGGAGCAGAAGAGCACCGCAAGGCGGCTCACGACGCGGGAAGTTCTGGCGATGCTGGATGCCGCTCCTCCGCGATACCGCGCGATGTTGTGGCTCATGGCCGGGTGCGGCCTGCGGCTGGGTGAGGCCATGGCGGTGTCCCGCGATCAGATCGACTTCAAGGCCGAGACGCTTCGCGTCGACTTCCAGATTGCGGAGGACGGAGACACGAAGTCGGGGAAGAACAGCGCGATCCAGCGTCGGCACATCAAGGCTCGTGATGAGGGTGAGCCAGGGCGTACCGTCCCCCTCCCGCCGAACGTCGCCTTCGAGCTACGGCGGCACATCAAGAACCACGGCGTATGGGGGCCGGAGCGACTTCTCTTCCCCAACGTGACGCGGACTGGCTACCTCTACGCGTCGTACTTCTACCCGAAGATCTGGATGGAGGCTCTGGGCAAGGGACAGGTGAAGTACTGCAAGGCGCACTCACTCCGGCACTACTACGGGTCGCGGCTGCTGTACGCCGGAGTCCCTGAGAACGACGTGGCCGACTGGATGGGCCACAGCAGTACGGACGTGCTGAGGGAGCACTACCACTACATCTTCGAAGGGGCCGAGCAGCGTGGCCGGGCCGCCATCGCAACGATGTTGACGCCCGGCGCCGACGACCCGACTGAGGGATCAGAGGTCGCCTGATCCGCGTACGACAACAGCCCCCGGCGTCGCGCCGGGGGCTGTGTTGTTTGTGCAGGTCAGTGGCCGTTTTCAGCTCGGCATCTGCCCAGGATTCCCCCAGCATGACGCCCGGGAACGGCCCTGATCAGGCCGCAACGGACAGAAAGCCAAGGGCGTCCCTCCTGACCTTCGAAACAGCTCCTGACCTGCAAAAACCCTGCTAAGGAAGGTTCCTTGCCATCACGATCCGCTGGACCTGGTTCGTGCCCTCATAAATTTGGGTGATCTTCGCGTCGCGCATCATGCGCTCGACCGGGTAGTCGCGGGTGTAGCCGTAGCCGCCGAGGAGCTGGACGGCGTCCGTGGTGACCTCCATGGCGACGTCGGAGGCGAAGCACTTCGCGGCGGCGCCCTGGAAGGTGAGGTCCTTGTCGCCGCGTTCGGACTTGGCTGCGGCCGCGTAGGTGAGCTGGCGGGCCGCCTCGATCTTCATGGCCATGTCGGCCAGCATGAACTGGATGCCCTGGAAGTCGGCGATGGCCTTGCCGAACTGCCGGCGCTCCTGGACGTAGTTCCTGGCGTAGTCGAAGGCGCCCTGGGCGACGCCGAGGGCCTGGGCGGCGATGGTGATGCGGGTGTGGTCCAGGGTCCGCATCGCGATGGTGAAGCCGGTGCCCTCCTCGCCTATCAGCCGGTCGGCGGGGATGCGGACGTTGTCGAGGTAGACCTCGCGGGTCGGGGAGCCCTTGATGCCGAGCTTCTTCTCCGGGGCGCCGAAGGAGACGCCCTCGTCGGACTTCTCGACGACGAAGGCGGAGATGCCCCGGGAGCGCTTGGCGGCGTCGGTCACGGCCATCACCGTGTAGTACTCGCTGACGCCCGCGTTGGTGATCCAGCGCTTCACGCCGTTCAGGACCCAGTGGTCGCCGTCGCGTACCGCCCTGGTCGTCATGCCGGCCGCGTCGGAACCCGCCTCCGGCTCGGAGAGGCAGTAGGAGAACATGGCGTCGCCCTTGGCCAGCGGCGCGAGGTACTTCTTCTTCAGGTCCTCCGAGCCGGACAGGATCACCGGCAGGGAGCCCAGCTTGTTGACGGCCGGGATGAGGGAGGAGGACACGCAGCCGCGGGCCACCTCCTCGATCACGATGACCGTGGCGAGCGCGTCGGCGCCCGCGCCGCCGTACTCCTCGGGCACGTGCACGGCGTGCAGGTCGTTCGCGACCAGGGCGTCCAGGGCCTCCTGCGGGAAGCGGGCCTCCTCGTCCACGGCGGCGGCGAACGGCGAGATCTTCGCCTCGACCATCGCGCGGACGGCGTCGCGGAGCATGTCGTGCTCTTCGGACGGGCGGTACAGGTCGAAGTCAGCCGATCCGGCCAAGGTCTCTCACGCTCCAGACGCACGGGTGCCGACGCAGGGGTGCCGACGCTAATTACCGTTAAGTAACACGGATTCTAGGGTCCTGGTCGCGCGGCGCCTAGGTGACGTGGGCGACAGCGGGGAAGTCGCCTGCTCAGGTGCGCACCCGCACCGGGGATATGCTCAGGCAGCGCATCGGATGACGTACCGTTCTGGAGCACTCATGAGCCTCAAGATCACTGTGATCGGCACCGGCTATCTCGGCGCTACACACGCCGCCGCCATGGCCGAGCTGGGCTTCGAGGTGCTCGCGATCGACGTGGTCGCCGAGAAGCTGGAGACGCTCGCACGCGGGGAGACCCCGATGTACGAGCCGGGTCTCGACGACCTGCTGCGCAGGCACGTCGCCGGTATCGAGGGCTCCTCGGGGCGGCTGCGGTTCACCCAGGACTGGGCCGCGATCGGCGAGTTCGGCGATGTGCACTTCGTGTGCGTGAACACCCCGCAGCGGCGCGGCGAGTACGCCGCCGACATGTCGTACGTCGAGTCCGCGTTCGCCTCCCTCGCCCCGCACCTCGCCGGACCGGCCCTGGTGGTCGGCAAGTCCACCGTCCCCGTCGGCTCCGCGGACCGCCTCGCCGCCTACCTCGCCGAGCACGCGCCCGCGGGTCCCGACGCCGAGCTGGCCTGGAACCCGGAGTTCCTCCGTGAGGGCTTCGCCGTCAACGACACCCTGCACCCCGACCGGATCGTGGTCGGCGTCCGCAGCGAGCGCGCCGAGAAGCTGCTGCGCGAGGTGTACGCGACGCCCGTCGCCGAGGGCTCGCCGTTCGTCGTCACCGACTTCCCGACCGCCGAGCTGGTGAAGACCTCCGCGAACTCCTTCCTCGCCACGAAGATCTCCTTCATCAACGCCATGGCCGAGGTCTGCGAGGCCGCCGGCGGCGACGTCGCCAAGCTGGCCGAGGCCATCGGCCACGACGACCGGATCGGGCGGAAGTTCCTGCGCGCCGGTATCGGCTTCGGCGGCGGCTGCCTGCCCAAGGACATCCGGGCCTTCATGGCGCGCGCCGGTGAGCTGGGCGCGGACCAGGCGCTGACGTTCCTCCGCGAGATCGACTCCATCAACATGCGCCAGCGCGGCCAGATGGTGGAGCTGACCCGGCAGGTGCTGGGCGGCGGCTCCTTCCTGGGCAAGCGGGTCGCGGTACTCGGCGCCACCTTCAAGCCCGACTCGGACGACGTCCGCGACTCGCCCGCGCTGAACGTCGCCGGGCAGATACACCTCCAGGGCGGCCAGGTCACGGTGTACGACCCGAAGGGCATGGACAACGCGCGCCGCGTCTTCCCGACGCTGGGCTACGCCGACTCGGCGCTGGAGGCCGTCCGGGGCGCCGATGTCGTCCTGCACCTCACGGAGTGGCGGGAGTTCCGGGAGCTGGACCCCGCGGCGCTCGGCGAGGTCGCGGCGGCCCGCGTCGTGCTGGACGGACGCAACGCCCTGGACGCGGAGCTGTGGCGGCGGGCGGGCTGGACCTACCGCGCGATGGGCCGCCCCACCGCGTGACGCGCCTCCGGCCGTGAGCGGGCGCCTCCGGCCGTGAGCGGGCGCCTCCGGCCGTGAGCAGGCGCCTCCGGCCGTGAGCAGGCGCCTCCGGCCGTGAGCAGGCGACCCCCGCCATGAGTAGACAACCCCCGCTGTGAGCGGACGACTCCGGTTCGGCCGAGGCTCAGTCGGCCGAACCGGAGTCCTGTGCTGCATTCTGCACCACACCGGGCTCGCCCCGTCGCAGAACAGACCCGTACGCCACGCTTCTTCCGCGCGGTCGACACGTCTCGGCGCGCCCCGCTCCCTAGTAGTGGTACCGAGCCTTGAGGACCTTCACTTCTTTCTCGTCCGCTCGATACACCAGTCGGTGCTCATCGTCGATCCTTCGTGACCAGTAGCCGGACAGGTCACCCTTGAGCGGTTCAGGCTTACCGATGCCGGAGAACGGGTCCCGTTGGATCTCGCCGATCAGACGGGTGACCCGGCGTGCCATCTTTCGGTCCGACCCGAGCCAGAACAGGAAGTCCTCCCAGCCGTCCGGGTCGAAATGAACGCTCCTCACTCCTCACCCGCCAGTTCCTGCAATTCCTCCAGCGTCTTCGCGACGGATGTCGCACTGGCCTTGTCGCGGGCGACCGCCTCCATCAGGCGCCGCGCATTGGCAGGAGACCGTAGGAGGTAGATGGTCTCCTGCCAGGACTCGTAGTCGTCGGCCGACATGAGAACCGCGTCACCGCCCTTGGAACTGATCCGGACGGGGGTGTGATCGTCGTTGACACGCTTGATCAGAGGAAACAGGTCTCTGCGGGCCTCGCTGGCGCTTATGGTCATGCGTCACCACCCCTTCTAGACGGTACCGGAAAACCGTACCATTTACGTACGACTTTCCGGTACCGCTAGCCGGAGCTTGTCAGCCGTCGAGTTCCTCGACCCGGGCGCGGGACGGCCCCCGCAGCGCGCTCTGCTCCCGGGACACGTCCTCCGCCGCCGACAGGACGCGGACCGCGTTCTGCCAGGTCAGCTTGGCCAGGTCGGTCCTGGACCAGCCGCGGTCGAGGAGTTCGGCGATGAGGTTGGGGTAGGAGGCGACGTCTTCGAGGCCGTGCGGGGTGAAGGCGATGCCGTCGAAGTCGCCGCCGATGCCGATGTGGTCGACGCCGGCGACCTCGCGCATGTGGTCGAGGTGGTCGGCGACCGTCGCGGCGGTGGCGGCGGGGCGCGGGTTGCGCTCCTCGAAGGCGCGCTGCACCTTCATGGCCTCCGGGGACATGTCGAGGTGGTGGAAGCCGTGCTCGCTCATGTTGGCGTCGGCGGCGGCCGTCCAGTCCACCGCCGCCTGGAGCACGAACTTCGGCACGAAGGTCACCATCGCCATGCCGCCGTTGGCGGGCAGCCGCTCGAGCACGTCGTCGGGGACGTTGCGCGGGTGGTCGCAGAGGGCGCGCGCCGAGGAGTGCGAGAAGATCACGGGCGCGGTGGTGGTGTCCAGCGCGGCGCGCATGGTGGTGGCGGCGACGTGCGAGAGGTCGACGAGCATGCCGAGCCGGTTCATCTCGCGGACGACCTCGCGGCCGAAGGCCGACAGGCCGCCGACGCCGGGTTCGTCGGTCGCGGAGTCCGCCCAGGGCACGTTGTCGTTGTGGGTGAGCGTCATGTAGCGGACGCCGAGCGCGTACAGCCCGCGCAGGGTGCCCAGCGAGCAGGCGATGGAGTGGCCGCCCTCGGCACCCATGAGGGAGGCGATCCGGCCCTCCGCGCGTGCCGCCTCCATGTCGGCGGCGGTCAGCGCGGCCCGCAGCTCGGCCGGGTGGCGTTCGATGAGCCGCTGTACGCAGTCGATCTGCTCCAGGGTCGCGGGCACCGCGTCGGGCAGGTCCGAGCGGACGTACACCGACCAGTACTGGGCGCCGACGCCGCCCGCCCGCAGCCGGGCGAGGTCGGTGTGCAGGTGGGCGCTCTGGTCCTGGGCGATGTCGCGGGCGTCGAGGTCGTAGTCGACCTGTTCGCGCAGCGCGTACGGCAGGTCGTTGTGACCGTCGACGACGGGGAACTCGGCCAGCAGTTCCCGGGCGGCGGTGAGGGAGGGGGAAGTCGTCACGGCGGCCGTCACTTCCCGAAGCCGAAGCCGTTGCCGGTGCCCTCGGCCTTGGCGCGGAGGCGGCGGCCCTTCTCGGTGGCCTGGTCGTTGAGTTCCTGCTGGAAGTCCCTCATCCGGGTGAGGAGTTCCTCGTCGTGGGTGGCGAGGATGCGCGCGGCGAGCAGTCCCGCGTTGCGCGCTCCGCCGACGGACACCGTGGCGACGGGGACACCGGCCGGCATCTGGACGATGGACAGCAGGCTGTCCAGGCCGTCGAGGTGCTTCAGCGGGACGGGTACGCCGATCACGGGCAGCGGGGTGACGGAGGCGAGCATGCCGGGCAGATGGGCGGCGCCGCCCGCGCCCGCGACGATCACCTTGAGGCCCCGTCCGTCGGCCTGCTCGCCGTAGGCGATCATCTCGCGCGGCATCCGGTGCGCGGAGACGACGTCGACCTCGTACGCGATCTCGAACTCGTCGAGCGCCTGGGCGGCGGCCTCCATGACGGGCCAGTCGGAGTCCGACCCCATGACGATGCCGACGACGGGACCAGCGGCGGTGCTCATTCGGTGATCGTGCCCCTCAGGTAGCCGGCAGCGTGACGGGCGCGCTCCAGCACGTCGTCGAGGTCGTCGCCGTAGGTGTTGACGTGGCCGACCTTGCGGCCGGGCTTCACGTCCTTGCCGTACATGTGGATCTTCAGTCTGGGGTCGCGGGCCATGCAGTGCAGGTAGGCGGAGTACATGTCGGGGTAGTCGCCGCCGAGGACGTTGACCATGACGGTCCACTTCGCGCGCGGGCGCGGGTCGCCGAGCGGGAGGTCGAGGACGGCGCGGACGTGGTTGGCGAACTGCGAGGTGATCGCGCCGTCCTGGGTCCAGTGGCCGGAGTTGTGCGGGCGCATCGCCAGTTCGTTGACGAGGATCCTGGACGACCCGTCGGCCTCGCGGGTCTGGAACAGCTCGACGGCCAGATGGCCGACGACGCCGAGTTCCTTGGCGATGCGCAGCGCCATCTCCTCGGCCTGCAGGGCGAGGTCCTCGTCGAGGCCGGGGGCGGGCGCGATCACGGTGTCGCAGACGCCGTCGACCTGCCGGGACTCGACGACGGGGTAGGCGACGGCCTGGCCGTGCGGGGAGCGGACGACGTTGGCGGCGAGTTCCCGCACGAAGTCGACCTTCTCCTCGGCGAGGACCGGCACACCGGCCAGGAACGGCTCGGCGGCCTCCGCCTCGGAGCGGACGACCCACACGCCCTTGCCGTCGTAGCCGCCGCGGACGGTCTTGAGGACGACGGGGAACCCGTCCCCTTCACCAGCCCCCTCCGCGGCGAACGCCGCCACGTCCGCGGGCCCCGTCACGATGCGGTGGCGCGGACAGGGCACCCCGATCGCGTCGAGCCGTGCCCGCATCACGCCCTTGTCCTGGGCGTGCACCAGCGCCTCGGGGCCGGGGCGCACGGGGACGCCGTCCGCCTCCAGGGCCCTGAGGTGCTCGGTGGGCACGTGCTCGTGGTCGAAGGTGACCACGTCGCACCCGCGCGCGAACGTGCGCAGCGTCTCCAGGTCGCGGTAGTCGCCGACGACGACATCGCTGACGACCTGCGCCGCGGAGTCCTGCGGGGTGTCACTGAGGAGCTTGAATCTGATGCCGAGCGGGATGCCCGCCTCGTGTGTCATACGAGCGAGCTGGCCACCGCCGACCATGCCGACTACCGGGAACGTCACGCCCCCAGGGTATCGGCCACGCCGGAGTGACCGGTTTGCGCTCCCGGCACCCACCTCTTACCTGCCGCTTTCCGCCTTTTTGCCGAGCCGTTCCCGAGCCATGGGCACGGGCGCGGACATTCGCGCAGAGGGGTGGTTAGCATGACGGGGTTGACTGTCCGCTACCCGAACGGGGGCCTGTACGACCATGGACCGTGGTTCCCCCGGGCTGCGACGCCGGCTGGACGAGGTCGCCAGATTCGGGGCCGTGGGCGCCCTGGGCACGGTGGTGAACTTCGCCGTCTCCAATCTGCTGTGGCATCTGACCAGCCTCCAGGCGGTCCGCGCGAACGTCATCGCGACCGTCGTGGCCATCGGCTGCAACTACGTCGGCTTCCGCTACTTCACCTACCGGGACCGCGACAAGAGCGCCAAGAGCAAGGAGCTCACGCTCTTCCTGGTGTTCAGCGTGATCGGCCTGGTCATCGAGAACGGCATCCTGTACACCGCGATCTACGGGTTCGGCTGGGACACCCAGGTGCAGCGCAACGTCTTCAAGGTCGTCGGCATCGGGATCGCGACGCTGTTCCGGTTCTGGTCGTACCGCACGTGGGTGTTCAAGACGCTGCCCGCGGAGGACACCGGCGGTGGCGCGGACGCCGTGGCGGACGCGGAGGCGGTCCTCGCGAAGGCGGAGGCCGACGCCGAGGCCGAGACGGAGGCCGACATAGTGGCCGGTGCCCGCGTCGAGCTGGCCCGCGTCGAACTGGCGAAGCAGAAGCGGCGGGCCGCCGGACAGCGCGTCTGACCTGCGAGCCCGGCGCCGCCCCGGCGCCGCCCCGGCGCCGCCCCGGCGCCGTACGGAGGTTCCCGCCTCTCGCCTCAGCGGACCGTCGGCAGGTCCCCGTCGGGCTTGCGGGCGGGCGGGGTCCGGGACAGGAAGAGGCCGAAGACCGGCGGCTGTGCCTGGAGGAGTTCCAGCCGGCCGCCGTCGGCCTCCGCGAGGTCGCGGGCCACGGCCAGGCCGATCCCGGTGGAGTTGCGGCCGCTGATCGTCCGCTCGAAGATCCGTGCCCCGAGGTCGGCCGGGACGCCCGGTCCCTCGTCGGTCACCTCGACGACGGCCTGGTTGCCGGTGACGCGGGTGCGCAGCGCAACCGTGCCGCCGCCGTGCATGAGGGAGTTCTCGATCAGCGCCGCCAGCACCTGCGCCACCGCGCCCGGCGTGCCCACGGCCCGCAGATGCCGTTTGCCGGAGCTGACGATCGCGCGCCCGGCGCTGCGGTAGGCGGGGCGCCACTCGGCGAGCTGCTGCTGGATGACCTCGTCGAGGTCGAAGGGGACGGCGGAGCCGGTGCGCGGGTCGCGGGAGTTGGTCAGCAGCCGCTCGACGACGTCGGTGAGGCGTTCCACCTGGGTGAGCGCGATGGTCGCCTCCTCCTTCACCGTGTCCGGGTCGTCGGTGAGGGTGATCTCCTCCAGCCGCATGGACAGCGCGGTCAGCGGGGTGCGCAGCTGGTGGGAGGCGTCGGCGGCCAGGCGCCGTTCCGCGGTGAGCATCCGGGCGATGCGTTCGGCGGAGGAGTCGAGGACGTCGGCGACCCGGTCCAGTTCGGGGACGCCGTAGCGCTTGTGGCGGGGGCGCGGGTCGCCGGAGCCGAGGCGTTCGGCGGTGCGGGCGAGGTCGGTGAGCGGGGAGGCGAGGCGGTTGGCCTGGCGTACCGCGAGGAGGACCGCGGCCACCACGGCGAGCAGCGCCACCAGGACGATGATCAGCAGGGTGCGGCCGACCTCGCGGGACACGGTCGAGCGGGGCTCCTGCACGCTGACCGTCTCGCCCTGTTCGCCCGCGGCCGTGGAGCGGATGACATCGCCGCCGGGCCGGGTGCCGAGCCGGATGACCGGTCTGCCGGGGATGCGGATGACGGCGTACTGGCCGGGGGTGACCTGGCTGCGCAGGATCTCGGCGGTGACGCTCTCCGCGCCGAGCATACGGCTGTCCACGATGCTGGCCAGCCGTACGGCCTCGGAGTCGACGCGGTCCTGGGCGCTGTTGCTGATGGTGCGGGTCTCGACGATGACGAGCGACAGCCCGAAGACGGCGATCACCACGAGCACCACGGCGAGCGTGGACTGGATCAGTCGACGGCGCATGCCGGGGTCGTCTAGCTCTTCTCGAAGCGGAAGCCCACGCCCCGCACGGTGGCGATGTAGCGGGGGTTGGCCGCGTCGTCGCCGAGCTTCTTGCGCAGCCAGGAGATGTGCATGTCGAGGGTCTTGGTGGACGACCACCAGGTGGTGTCCCAGACCTCACGCATCAGCTGGTCGCGGGTGACGACCCGTCCGGCGTCCCGCACCAGCACCCGCAGCAGGTCGAACTCCTTCGCGGTGAGCTGGAGTTCCTCGTCACCCATCCAGGCGCGGTGCGACTCGACGTCGATGCGCACGCCGTGCGTGGCGGGCGGCTGCTGGGGCTCGGCGGCGCCGCGCCGCAGCAGGGCCCGGACCCGGGCGAGGAGTTCGGCGAGGCGGAAGGGCTTGGTGACGTAGTCGTCGGCGCCCGCGTCCAGGCCGACGACGGTGTCCACCTCGTCGGCGCGCGCGGTGAGGATGAGGATCGGGACGGTGTGGCCGTCGGCACGCAGCCGGCGGGCCACCTCGAGGCCGTCCATGCCGGGCAGGCCCAGGTCCAGCACGACCAGATCGACACCGCCCTGCATCCCGGCGTCGAGCGCGGTGGGTCCGTCCTCGCGCACCTCGACCTCGTAGCCCTCCCGGCGCAGGGCGCGGGCCAGCGGCTCCGAGATGGACGCGTCGTCCTCGGCGAGCAGTACACGAGTCATGAGGCGATGGTAGTCCGACCGCGCAGGCTGCCGGGGTGTGATCGCGACGCGCGGTTTCTTACCTTCGGGCGGGCCGGGACCCGGTGGGGCAGGCGGTGAACCTGCGGAAACCTCGATCTGGCGATAACCTTGGAAAGGGCGCCCTTAGTTCCCTCACCACCTGTGATCCGTGTCTCAAGCCCTTCCGTGGCCGTTAATAATTCGGCTAGATTTTATCTACGCCTGTAGAACCGCAGTACCCTTCGGCGGACATTCCGACCCCGAAGGGCGCTTTTGCATACGGACGGCCCCGCCGGCCCGTGTGAGGAACGACCTGTGGCCGGGCCCCGAGCCCAACGACGCGAACGGGGCGCGCATCCCGGTGGTCGCCGTCCACCTCTCCGTGACCCGGAGCGGAACCCCCGGGCGTGGGACAGGACGGTCCGGCCTTCCCCGGCACCGGCCGCCCCACCGGGCGCGAACCGTCCCCCGGGGTCTCCTGCTCCACCGAGCACGGCGACCCCCACGAGCGCGCCCCGAACCACAAGGAACGACCATGGCGTCCAGCCTGACGAAGGACTCGGTCACCCCGGGCACCCCCGGTTCCGAGAAGACCTTCTTCGGCCACCCCCGCGGCCTGGCCACGCTGTTCATGACCGAGATGTGGGAGCGATTCTCCTACTACGGCATGAGAGCCCTGCTCCCGCTGTACCTGGTGGCCCCGGCCGGCCTGCATATGACTGCGGGTGCGGCCACGGCGATCTACTCGGTGTACGTGTCACTCGTCTACCTGCTCGCCCTGCCCGGCGGCTGGGTGGCGGACCGTTTCCTCGGCCCGCGCAAGACGGTCGCCGTCGCCGGCATCGTCATCATGTGCGGGCATCTGTCCCTGGCACTGCCGACGGCCGGTACCTTCTTCGCCGGTCTCGGTCTCGTCGCCATCGGCTCGGGTCTGCTGAAGGCCAACATCTCCACGATGGTCGGCCACCTCTACGACGGCCCGGACGACGGCCGCCGCGACGGCGGCTTCACCCTCTTCTACATCGGCATCAACGTCGGCGCGTTCGCCGCGCCGCTGATCATCGGCACCGTCGGTGAGAACTACAACTGGCACCTGGGCTTCGGTCTCGCCGCGCTCGGCATGGCGCTGGGTCTGGCCCAGTTCCTGCTCGGCACCCGCCACCTGAGCGCGCGCAGCGACATCGTCCCGACGCCGCTGCCCGCCGCGGAGAAGGCCGCCACCCTGCGCAAGGGCCTGGCCTGGCTCGCGGTCGCCGCCGTGTTCTACGGCGTCGTCGGCTTCACCGGTCACTTCACCCTGAACTGGGCGCTGATCCCGCTGACCCTCATCGGCCTGATCGTGCCGGTCTTCGTGATCGTCCGCATCCTGCGCGACAAGGACCTGGCCACCGCGGAGCGGTCGAAGGTGCGCGCGTACGTGTGGTTCTTCGTCGCCGCCGCCGTGTTCTGGATGATCTACGACCAGGGCGGCTCGACGCTGTCGATCTTCGCGGACGGCAAGGCCGAGAACAGCGTCCTCGGCTGGAACTTCCCGGTCTCCTGGTACCAGTCGGTCAACCCGGTCATGATCATGGCCCTGGCGCCGGTGTTCGCGTGGCTGTGGCTGTGGCTGAACCGGCGCGGCAAGGAGCCGAGCACGATCGTGAAGTTCGCCTCCGGGCTCGTCCTGGTCGGCGCGTCGTTCGTGCTCTTCCTCGCCCCGCTGTCGATCGCCCAGGACGGCACGAAGGCCGCGGCGATGTGGCTGGTCGCGATCTACTTCGTCCAGACGATCGGCGAGCTGACGCTGTCCCCGGTGGGTCTGTCCGTCACCACGAAGATGGCACCGCAGAAGTACGCCTCGCAGATGATGGGCGTCTGGTTCCTCGCGGTCACCGCGGGCGACTCGATCACCGCCCTGCTGTCCAACCCGGCCGTCGGCGGTGTCAACCTCGACCGGATGGGCTTCGTCGGCCTGGAGGCCGTCCTCGCCCTGATCGCCGGTGGCGCGGTGTGGATGTACCGCCGCAAGGTCAACACGCTGATGGGCGACGTGCGCTGACGCCCGTCCGCGGCGTTCCCGGCCGCGGCCGGGCGGAGGGCCGCCGCGCCCCGGGATCTGTGTCCCGGGGCGCGGCGGCCCTTTGCCGTTCCGGTGCGCGTTGCCGTTCCGGTTCCGGTGCCCGTCGCCGTTCCCGCTGCCGGGGCGGCGCGTGCTCAGCGCGTACGGCGGCCCGGCATGAACGTGAACACCGCGCCGCCCAGCAGGATCGCCGTGCCCGCGACCAGGCCCAGCGCCTTGAGCGCCCCGTGGTCACCGGAGCCGGTCTGTGCGAGACCGCCGCTCGACGACGTGCCGCCGCTCGACGTGCCCCCCGAGCCCGAGGTGCCCCCGCTCGCGCCGGACGCCTGCTGGGTGGTGTCCAGCGTCAGCGACACCTCCGATCTGGTGGGTGTGCACGTGGTGGTCGTGCCGAGCGCCTTGACCGTGAGGACGCCCGGCGACAGCGTCGACCGCCCGCTCGCGCCCGGCTTGTAGGTGCCCGTCAGGTCGGGGACCGCGATCGGGTCGCCGGACTTGATGTCGGAGGCGTTGGTGGGGCCCTCCACATGGACCGTGCCCTTGTCGGAGCCGCCGAGCACGACCTCCATCGACGGCTTCACGGAGTCCTTGGGGATGTCGGCGGGGCTGTCCATCACCGACTTCTTGAACTGCACGGTGAGGTCGAAGCTGCCGCCGTTCTTCTTCGCGTTGATCTGCACCGGCGAGGTGGCGCTCTTGTCCCCGATGGGTGTCTTGCAGGCGTAGGGGACCTCGACCTCCTTGCCGGTGAAGTCGGTCTGCCCGGTGCCGTCGCTCGCGGACTCCGACGGCGAGGCCGACTCGGAGCCGGAGGCTGAGGCGGACGGCGACGAGGTCCCCGGCTGCGAGGCGGAATCGGAGGGCGTCGGACTCGTACTCGTGCCCGGCGAGCCGCCGTCCCCGGCGCTCACCTCGATGGTCGCCGCCTTCGGGACGGTCTCGGTCGGCGTGCACCTGGTGTCCGTCGACATCGCGTTGACCGTGTACGCGTCCGGTGTCAGCGTCACCTCGCCCGGCGCCGTGAGCTTCACGGTGCCCTTCATGTCGGACAGCGTCATGGCGGCGCCCTTGGGGATCGCCGGGTTCTCGCGCGGTCCCTGCACGGCGATGTCCCCGGTCTGCGCCCCGGCCGCCTTGAGGACACCGGACGGCTGGACCGAGTTCGCGGGCAGGTCGATGATGTCCGGGTTCTTGGACGCGGCCTGCACGAACTTCCACACCACGTCGACCGTGTCGCCGACCTTCGCGGTGGCCGGGGCGGTGACCTCGACCTTCGTGGTGCCGTCCACCGGGGTGATCCCGGCGGGCGGCACACAGTGCGTGGCGTACGACACCTCGGCGGCGCGGGCCGGTCCGGCGGCCGCTGCCAGCAGGATTCCGGCCGCGCCCAGCACCAGTGCGGACGCCGCCGCGCCCGCCCTGTGCGCGCCGCCGCGCGGACCGGCCGGGGTGACTCTCCTTGACGTGCTCACATGGGTCCCTTCCTGGTCGGAGTCGTGGGACTCGAGGAACTGGGAGGACTGGCGGGATGGTCGGGACCGGCGTCGTGCGGTGCGGAGAGCCGCCCGGCCGCACCCGGGCCGGAGCCCGGGGTGAACCACGGCAGGGCCGGGGACGGGGGCGGAGTGTCCTCGGCGGGGGCGCCACCGGATCCCGGGATCCGCAGCCGAGGCGACCTGGGCCACCCGGGCAGCCGGGGGGTACGGCGTCCCTGGCCCGCCGAGCGGCGCGGGCGGACCCGGCCGTCACGGACCCGCCCGCCGCGGACCCGGTCGACCACGGCCATCCCCGCGCGGAACACCGCCGCCGGGACCACCACGCAGAGCAGGATCCAGAACAGGGTCACGCCCCACGGCCGCCCCACACCCCACGGCTGCTCGGCGAGCACCTTGCCGCCGTACTCGAGGGAGATGTCGTAGTCACCGTGCGCCCCGGCGGCCAGTTCGACGGGCAGCGCGATCCGGGCCCTGCCGCCGGGCGCGACGGTGCCGTGCCACTGCTGCTCGTCCCACTGCGGGGCGAACACGCCGTGCGCGGTGCCGACCCGGAACACCGGGTCCTTGACGGCGGTGGGACCGGCGTTCCCGACGGTCAGGACGAGGGTGCGCGAGGGCGGGGCGCCGAACCAGGTCAGCAGGCCGCTCGAGCCGTCGAGACGGACATCGGTGAGGACGGAGAGACGGCCGGTGGAGGGCTCGGCGGGCAGCGCCGCGACAGGGTGTCCGGCGACCCGGAGGACGGCGTCGGCATCGGCGGCGGGACCGGTGGCGGTGGCCACGTGCACCACGCAGGGGCACGGCACCGGCGGTTCGGCGACCGGCAGACGGCGGCTGAAGGCGCCCCGGGCATCGGCGGTGACGGCTCTGCCGTCCGCGTTGGCGCAGGAGTTGGTGCCGCCGACCACACCCCGGGCGGGGGTGGCGCGTCCGCAGACGATCAGCATCAGCACGGCACCCGGCTGCCAGCCGGTACCGGTCACGGTGACCGACCCTCCGGCGCCCGCCTGGGACGCGGACAGCTTCACGGTGGGCCCCCCGGCGGCCGACGCCGCGGGTGCCAGGGCGGCCAGGGGTGCCTGGGGCAGCAGGAGCAGCGCGAACACCGCGGCGAGCACGAGGAGCGGACGGAGGGGGCGCGGCGCGAGGAGCGGGGCGCGGCCGGCCGGCGATACGTACGCTGCGGGCGGCGTGGACGGCATGGGCGGCTCCGGCGGGCTGCGGTCTCCGGCGGTGTCTTCTCCGGCGGCGGTGCGGTGCGGTGGCGCTCTGGGGCAGGTGTGCGCCGTGGCGGTCGTGGCTCCGGCGGTCGTGCGTACTGCTCGGGGAGCGGACGGGGCTCAGCGGCTCGCGCGGACCGTCCGGTTCCGCCGCGAGAGCCAGAGGGCACCCGCCGCACCCGTGAGGAGCACGGTGCCGCCGAGGGTGCCGAGGGCGACCACCGAGTCCTCGGGGCCGGTCTGCGGAAGCTGTCCACCGGAGCCGGAGCCACTGCTACTGCCACTGCCACTGCCACTGGACGAGCCGGTCCCGCTGCTGCCACTCCCGCTGCTTCCGCTCGCCCCGGTGACGTCCAGGGTCAGCGACGGCTTGGGGGTGTTGGTGGGCGTGCAGGTGGTCGTCGTACCGAGGGCCTTGATGGTGAGCACGGCCGCCGTGAAGGTGACCTTGCCGGACGCCTTCGGGGTGTAGGTGCCGCTCAGGTCGTTGATCTTGATGGGCGTGTTGGCGGGGATGGCGGCCTGGTTGGCAGGTCCTGTCACCGTCATGGTTCCGCTGTCCGCGCCCCCGAGCTTGATGGTCGCGCTGGGATTCATCGCGCCCTTGCCCAGTTCGACCGGGCTGGAGGACACGCCTTTCTGCCAGGACATGGTGATCTTGTAGGCGCTGCCGCTCTTCACCCCCGTGATGTCGATGGGCGAGACGGCGCTCTTCACCCCGATGGGCGTCTGGCAGCGGTAATCGACGTCGACCACGTCGGCCCGGGCCGCCGGGGCGGCCATCACGACCACCGAGCCGGCCAGGGCCGCGACGGACGCGAGCGCGGCGGTTCGCTTCTGGTACGACACGGTCCCCTCATTCCTGACGGAGCATCAGATCGGCCGTCAAGGTACGCCCGGGTACGAGAGGAGGGAAGACACGGCGCACGCCGGAGTTGTGACGATCCGGAGCAGGTGCGAGAAGACGGCGGGGCGGCGCTCAGGCGGGAACGCCGAGCTCCGCCCACACGGTCTTGCCGGCGACGCCGTCGCGGCGGACGACACCCCAGTCCAGGCAGAGCCGTTGCACGATGAACATCCCGTGCCCGCCGGGCCGCCCGGCACGGTGCGGGGTGCGCGGCGACGGATGACCGGAGCCGCGGTCCGAGACCTCGACACGGATCACCTTGTTGTCACAGGCGATACGCATCTCGTCGGGCCCCTCGGCGTGCAGGCAGGCGTTGGTGACCAGTTCGGAGACGACGAGCAGCACGTCCTCCGCGACGGCCCGCCGGTCGGCCGTCGCGGCGGGCAGCCAGCCCCACGCGTACAGCGCCTGACGGGCGAAGTCGCGGGCGAGCGGGACGACCCCGCTCTCTCCGTCGAGGCGGAGCGTGCGGACCTGTCCCCTCTCCGGCGGCGCGTCCGCGGCCGCCGCGGACATCCCGGAGGATCCGCCGGACTCCGGGCCGCGGTCGCCCGGCGAGCAGGGCCGGGTGGTGCTCATCAGCGCCTCACCTCACCGATTCACCAGTTTCACAAGATCATGGTTCGTTCATCCGGTCGACACGCGCGGCAGGCCGGTCGTACGGCCGTCCGTCGTCATGCCGGTCCGCTGCTGTGTCTGTACATCTGCACGTCAGTACGCGCGCGGGGCGCGGGCGGTTCCGGCCGTCCCCGGCCGTTACGTCCGTACCCGTCGGCGCGCCGCCCGGCGGGCGGGGTCCCGTCCTCCGGCGCCGGGCGCCGGCCGACAGGTCCCGGAAGTCTCCTGCCCGACGGGACCGCCGGAACACCCCCCGTTCGACGAGAGGTACGGCACGGTCCGGGAGCGGGAAGCCGCCGGGCGGGGTTCAGCCCCCGGCGTCCTCGGCCAGGGCGGACTCGACGGTGTCGTGCACGGAGAAGACCGCGTCGGCGCCGGTGATCTCGAAGACCCGCGCCACCACCGGCCGCATCCCCGCCAGACGCACCCCGCCCCCGGCGGCCTCCGCCTTCAGCCGTGTGCCGAGCAGCACATTGAGCCCCGTGGAGTCGCAGAACTCCAGTCTCGTGCAGTCCACGACCAGCTTCGCGATCCCCTTGGACAAGAGGCTCTCGAGGGGCTCGCGCAACAGATCGGCGGTGTGGTGATCGAGCTCACCCGCCGGTGTCACGACGGCGCCTGAGCCCTCCTCCCGCACCTCCACCAGAAGCCGGCCCGACTGTGCACTGCCGACCGTCCCGCGGTCCATGCCGTCTCTCTCTCCCGAGGTCGTGGCTGCTGCTGACGCCCCCGAACATTACGCCTTCTCCACAATCTCCGACACCCGAACAACCGCCCCCAAACGGTACATACCGCAACAGAGTGCACTTGCGACGGTCTCATGGAAGCGGGTAGGGCTAGTAGGGACACACCACCGGCCGGCCGGCTTCGGAGGCGCCGCACACCGCAGTGCACGTACTGGCTTCGGCAGCCATATGCCGAGAACGATGGAGGACATCATGTCACCCCGGCTCGACGCAGCGCATACCCGTACGGCGACGTCGACATCACGACCGGACGGCCCGGACCCCGCCGCGCGGCACGACCCGGCCGTGCGCCACGACGAGTTCCCGCGGCAGCACCAGCCGGCCGGCGCACCGAGGGACATGCTCGCCGGGCTCCCGGAGATCCCCCCGTACGACCAGGTGGGGCCGGTGGACGCCCGCGCCCTGTCCAAGACCCTCTTCGAGCGGCTCGAGTGCCTCGAGGAAGGCACGCACGCGCACGCGTACGTCCGTAACACCCTCGTCGAGCTCAATCTCGCCCTGGTCAAGTTCGCGGCCTCCAGGTTCCGCTCCCGCAGCGAGCCGATGGAGGACATCGTGCAGGTCGGCACGATCGGCCTGATCAAGGCGATCGACCGCTTCGAGCTGAGCCGGGGCGTCGAGTTCCCCACCTTCGCCATGCCGACGATCGTCGGTGAGATCAAACGATTCTTCCGTGACACCTCGTGGTCGGTGCGCGTCCCGCGCCGTCTGCAGGAGCTGCGGCTCGACCTGGCGAAGGCCGGCGACGAGCTGGCGCAGCGGCTGGACCGGGCCCCCACCGTGACGGAGCTCGCCCGGCATCTGGGGCTGAGCGACGACGAGGTCGTCGAGGGCATGGCCGCGTCGAACGCGTACACCGCCTCCTCGCTGGACGCGCAGGCGGAGGAGGACGACTCCGAGGGCACGCTCGCGGACCGCATCGGCTACGAGGACCACGGGATCGAGGGCATCGAGTACGTCGAGTCGCTCAAGCCCCTCATCGCCAGGCTCCCGTCGCGCGACCGGCGGATCCTCTCCCTGCGTTTCGTCGGCGGGATGACCCAGTCGGAGATCGGGGAGGAGCTCGGCATCTCCCAGATGCACGTGTCGCGGCTGCTCTCCCGGACACTGGTGCGGCTGCGCAAGGGCCTGACGGCCGAAAACTGACGACCGGTCGGGGTTACCCGCGGGAACATCTATGCCGGACCGTTCCCGTGCACGACGATGGGCACACCCCGACCCGGCCGGTATGTCAGGGCCGGCCGGTACCCGGGGCTGCCCCACCGGGATCAGCCGAATCGCTCGCCCCACCCGGCCCGCCCCGACCGCCTGACCCGCTCTACCCGCCTGGGGCGCCCCGACCGCCGGGCCCACCTGGGTCGCCCAGGTCATCCTGACCGCCCGATTCGGCCGGTCCACCCAGACCGCCTGACCTGCTCGGCCCACCTCGGCCCACCTGGATCGGCTGGCCCACCTGGATCGGCCCACCCGCGTCGCCCCGACCGCCTGACCTGCTCGGCCCACCCGCGTCGCCCAGATCGCCCGGCCCGCCCGCGTCGCCCGGGTCGCCCCGACCGTCCGGGTCTTCTGGACCGTCTCGACCGTCTCCAGTCACATCGGACCGCTCGGACGGCTGAGGCCGCCAAGGCCGGTTGGCCGCCAGCGGCCGCTCAGGCCCGCAGCAGCCGCTCAGGCCGTCCGGGGCCTCCGCGACCGTCCGGAGCCGTCCGGGGCTTCCTCGGCCGTCTGAGGCTCTGGGGCCGTCCGGGGCCGACGCCGTCTGGAAAGCCCAGGCCGCCCCCGGAGGACCCGGGCCGCCTCAGGCCGACCGCCTAGGCCGGCCGCCTAGGCCACCCGTACGCCTCCGCGCCACACCGCCGTGACCAGCGGGACGCCGGGGCGGTAGGCCAGGTGGACGTGGCTGGGGGCGTCCAGCAGGATCAGGTCGGCGCGGGCGCCGGGGACGAGGCGGCCGATGTCCGTGCGGCGCAGGGCCGCGGCGCCGCCCGCCGTGGCCGACCAGACGGCCTCGTCCGGGGTCATCCCCATGTCCCGCACCGCCAGCGCGACGCAGAACGGCACGGACGAGGTGAACGACGACCCGGGGTTGCAGTCGGTCGACAGGGCCACGGTGACACCGGCGTCCAGCAGGCGGCGCGCGTCGGGCCACTCGGCGCGGGTGGAGAACTCGGCCCCGGGCAGCAGCGTGGCGACGGTACGGCTGCCGGCCAGGGCGGCGACGTCGGCGTCGCCGAGGTGGGTGCAGTGGTCGGCGCTGGCCGCGTCGAGTTCGACGGCGAGCCGGACGCCGGGGCCGCGGGTGAGCTGGTTGGCGTGGACGCGCAGGCCGAGTCCGGCGGCACGGCCCGCGGTGAGGATCGCGCGGGCCTGGTCGCCGTCGAAGGCGCCCTTCTCGCAGAAGACGTCGATCCAGCGGGCGTGCGGGGCGCAGGCGGTGAGCATCTCACCGGTGACGAGGCCGACGTAGCCGTCGGGGTCCCCGGCGTGGTCGGACGGCACGACGTGGGCGCCGAGATAGGTGACCTCGTCGGTGTGGGCGGCGGCGATACGCAGGGCGCGGGCCTCGTCGGCGACCGTGAGGCCGTAGCCGGACTTGGTCTCCATGGTGGTGGTGCCCTGCCGGAGGGCCTCGGCGAGATGGCGGGTGAGGTTGGCCTCCAGGGCCTCGTCGCTCGCGGCGCGGGTGGCGGCGACGGTCGTGCGGATGCCGCCCGCACTGTAGGCCCGGCCGGACATCCGGGCGTTGAACTCGGCGGTGCGGTCGCCGGCGAAGACGAGGTGGGAGTGGGAGTCGACGAAGCCGGGGAGGACCGCCCGGCCCGCCGCGTCGACCCGGTTGTCAGTGGCGGGTGCTTTGCTTGTCTCACCGGTCCACGCGACGCGGTCACCGTCGATGACGACGGCCGCGTCCTGGATCAGACCGAGCGGGGAGCCGTCGCCGAGGGAGGTGTCATTGGTGATCAGCGTGGCGATGTTGGTGATGACAGTGCTGCTCATGGTGTCCTCAGCGGTGACGGCGGGGGCGTTCGTGCGGACGGCGGGTGCCGGAGGGTTCAGCCGCGCAGTGCGCCGACGGCGGCTGCCAGCGCGGCCGCCGCATCGGGTACGAGCGTATGGGCCCCGTCCCGCACGACGTGCCGCCCGCCCACGACCGTATGACGTACATCGGCCGCTGACGCGGCGAATACGGCGGTCTCCGCGCCGAGCCGGGGCAGCGGTCCTGCCGTTCTGACCGAGTCGAGGGCGATCGTCGTGAAGTCGGCGAGGGCCCCTTCCCGCAGGCTGCCCGCGTCGTGCCAGCCGAGGGCGGCGTGCCCGTCGGCCGAGGCCGCGCGCAGCAGGGCGGCGGCGGTCCAGTGGCCGCGGGTGCGGGTGCGCAGCCGCTCGTTCAGCTCCATCGCGCGGGCCTCTTCGAACAGGTCGATCACGGCGTGGCTGTCGGAGCCGAGGCTGAGCGGGGAACCGGCGGCCTGGAGGGCGGCGGCGGGGCCGATGCCGTCGGCGAGGTCGCGTTCGGTGGTGGGGCACATGCAGGTCCCGGTGCCGGAGCCGCCGATGAGGGCGATGTCGTCGTCGGTGAGGTGGGTGTTGTGGACGCCGGTGGTCCGCGGTCCGAGGACGCCGTGGTCGGCCAGCAGCCGGGTGGGCGTGCAGCCGTGGGCGCGCAGGCAGGCGTCGTTCTCGGCGGGCTGCTCGGACAGATGCACGTGCAGCGGGGCCCGCCGCCGCTCCGCCCACTCCGCCACCGTGACCAGTTGACCGGCGGGCACGGCCCGTACGGAGTGGATGGCGGCGCCGATCCGTGCGTGATCGCGTTCCTTGAGAACTGAACAGCGTTCGGCCCAGGCCTCCGCGCTGCCGTCGCAGAAGCGCAGCTGATGGCTGTCCGGCGGTTCGCCGAAGCCGGCGGAGAGATAGGCGGTGTCGAGGAGGGTGATGCGGACACCGGCCTCCGCGGCGGCCGCGATCAGGGCCTCGCCCATGGCGTTGGGGTCGCCGTAGGGGGTGCCGCCGGGGGCGTGGTGGACGTAGTGGAACTCGCCGACGGCGGTCACCCCGGCGAGCGCCATCTCGGCGTACACGGCGCGGGCGAGGGCGTGGTAGGTGTCGGGCGTCAGCCGGTCGGCGACGGAGTACATGGTCTCGCGCCAGGTCCAGAAGGTGCCGGAGCCGACCTGGACGGTGCCGCGCAGTGCGCGGTGGAAGGCGTGGCTGTGGGTGTCGGCGAGCCCGGGGAGTGTGAGCCCGCGCAGCACCTCGGCGCCGGGCGGCGGAGCGGGCGCGCCGGTGCGCAGCCCGGTGATCCGTCCGCCGGCGGCCGTCAGGACCACGCCCGGCTCGACGTGCGTGCCGAGCCAGGCGTGCTCCAGCCAGTACGTGCGTGGGTGCGTGCTCCCCGTCACGGGCAGGCCAGTCCTTCCAGTACGTCGGCGAGTGCGCGCACCCCGGCCAGGCAGTCGTCCTCGGTGGCGGATTCGGCCGGGGAGTGCGAGACGCCGGTCGGGTTGCGCACGAACAGCATGGCGGTGGGGATGCGTGCGGCGAGGATCCCGGCGTCGTGTCCGGCTCCGGTACCCAGGACGGGGACGGTGATGCCCCGGTCACCGTGTTCCCGGCCGAGGAGGCGGGCGATGTCGTCACGCAGGGCGTGGTCGAACTCGACGACGGGGGTGAAGGACTCGCGGACGACGTCGAGGCGTACGCCGTGCTCGTCGGCGTGGGCGCGGGCGGCCTTCTCCACCCCGCCGACCACGGTGTCGAGGGTGTCCTGCCGCGGGGCGCGGGAGTCGAGCCAGCCGCGTACCAGGGAGGGCACGGCGTTGACGCCGCCCGGCTCGACGGCGACCTTGCCGAAGGTGGCGACGGCACCGGCGTCACGGGCCTCGCGGCGGGCGGCGAGCACGGTCTCGGCGTAGGGCAGCATCGGGTCGTGCCGGTCGGTGAGGCGGGTGGTGCCGGCGTGGTTGGCCTCGCCGCGGAAGTCGAACCGCCAGCGGCCGTGTGGCCAGATGGCACTGGCGACGCCCACGGGGTCGCCGGACAGGTCGAGCGCGCGCCCCTGCTCGACGTGGAGTTCCACGAAGGCACCGATACGGGCGAGCCGTCCGGGATCGGCCCCGATGGCGTCGGGGTCGTGGCCCGCGGCCTCCATGGCGCGCGGCAGGGTGATGCCGTCGGCGTCGGTCAGCAGGTGCGCCTGTTCGGCGGTGAGCTGTCCGGTGGTGAGCCGGGACCCGACGCAGGCGAGGCCGAACCGGGCGCCTTCCTCGTCGCCGAAGTTGACGATGCCGAGGGGGCGGCTGAGGCGCACACCGCGGGCGATCAGTTCGTCGAGGGCGGCGAAGGCGGAGACGACACCGAGCGGCCCGTCGAAGGCGCCTCCGTCGGGCACGGAGTCGAGGTGCGAGCCGGTGACCACGGCGTTCCCGGCCGCCGGGTCTCCGTACCAGGCCCACTGGTTGCCGTTCCGGTCGGCCTCGTACGTGAGCCCGCGCGCCGCCGCCTGCTCCCGGAACCAGTCCCGGCACTCGCCGTCGGCCGGGGTCCAGGCGAACCGGCGGTACCCGCCGCTGCCGGTGTGACGCCCGACGGGCAGCAGTTCGTGCCACATCTCGTTGAAGGAGGAACCTGTGGCCGGGCCCGGTGTCACGCCTCCTCCCCGCCCTCGCGCATGGGCACGCGCACCCCGCGCCGCTCGGCGACGGACTCGGCGATGTCGTACCCGGCGTCGACGTGCCGGATGACGCCCATGCCGGGGTCGTTGGTGAGCACGCGCCGGATCTTCTCCCCGGCGAGCTTCGTACCGTCGGCGACGGTCACCTGCCCGGCGTGGAGGGAGCGGCCCATGCCGACGCCGCCGCCGTGGTGGACGGAGACCCAGGAGGCACCGGAGGCCACGTTGACCATGGCGTTGAGCAGCGGCCAGTCGGCGATGGCGTCGGAGCCGTCGAGCATGGCCTCGGTCTCCCGGTAGGGGGAGGCGACGGACCCGCAGTCGAGATGGTCACGCCCGATGACGACCGGGGCGGCCAGCTCGCCGGAGGCCACCATGTCGTTGAACCGCTCACCGGCCTTGTCGCGCTCGCCGTAGCCGAGCCAGCAGATACGGGCGGGCAGGCCCTGGAAGTGGACGCGTTCACCGGCCAGGCGGATCCAGCGGGCGAGGGACTCGTTCTCGGGGAAGAGGTCGAGGATCGCCCGGTCGGTCTTGTGGATGTCGGACGCCTCACCGGACAGCGCGGCCCACCGGAAGGGTCCCTTGCCCTCGCAGAACAGCGGCCGGATGTAGGCGGGCACGAAGCCGGGGAAGGCGAACGCCCGCTCGTAGCCGGCCAGCTTGGCCTCGCCGCGGATGGAGTTGCCGTAGTCGAACACCTCGGCACCGGCGTCCATGAATCCGACCATGGCCTCGACGTGCCGGGCCATGGACTCCCGGGCGCGGGTGGTGAACCCGGCGGGGTCCTTGGCGGCGTAGGAGGCCATGTCCTCGAAGGCGACACCGGCGGGGAGGTAGGCCAGCGGGTCGTGGGCGGAGGTCTGGTCGGTGACGATGTCGACGGGCGCGCCCATGGCGAGCACCTGCGGGACCAGTTCGGCCGCGTTGCCGAGGACACCGATGGACAGCGGCCGGCGGGCGTCACGGGCCTCGACGGCGAGCCGGAGCGCGTCCTCGATGCTGTCGGCCCTCACGTCCAGGTACCGGTGCTCGATGCGGCGCTCGATGGCGCGGGGGTCGCAGTCGACGCAGATCACGACGCCGTCGTTCATGGTGACGGCGAGCGGCTGGGCGCCGCCCATACCGCCGAGTCCGGCGGTGAGGGTGATGGTCCCGGCGAGGGTGCCGCCGAACTTCTTCGCGGCGACGGCGGCGAAGGTCTCGTAGGTGCCCTGGAGGATGCCCTGGGTGCCGATGTAGATCCAGGAGCCGGCGGTCATCTGCCCGTACATGGTGAGCCCGAGGGCCTCGAGCCGCCGGAACTCCTCCCAGGTGGCCCAGTCGCCGACAAGGTTGGAGTTGGCGATGAGGACGCGGGGCGCCCATTCGTGGGTCTGCATGACGCCGACCGGCCGCCCGGACTGGACGAGCATCGTCTCGTCCTGCTTGAGCGTGGTGAGGGTGCGGACCATGGCGTCGAAGGACCGCCAGTCACGAGCGGCCTTCCCGGTCCCGCCGTACACGACGAGCTTGTCGGGGTGCTCGGCGACCTCGGGATCGAGGTTGTTCTGCAGCATCCGCAGAGCGGCTTCCTGCTGCCACCCGAGAGCACTCGGCTCACTGCCGCGCGGGGCTCGTACGGGACGGGGTCCGGCCATGATGCACTGCCTCCTGTTTACACCGATTATTCACATCCTCACCCCCTGAATAGACCTAGTCAACACCCCCGCCCCGCCCATCCGGCCCGTCCGGCGCTTGAGAACAAGGCCCGTCCAGGGCCGATTCAGGGCCGAAAGGGGGGTCCGGGGGCACAGCCCCCGGGGACGGGAACGGGAAGGGGCGGCGGGGGCGAACCCCTCACCGCAAGCCCCCACCCCGGGTATAGACCCCGGTATGGACACAGGCACCGGCAACGCCACCGCCCGCCGCACCGAGGCGATCCGCGCCGCGGTCGGACAACACCTCCTCACCCCCACCACCCCCATCGTCGGCCTCCTGGACATCACCGGCATCCGAGAGGCCGCCACCGCCCTGCGCACGGCGTTCGCCGCCGTCACACCCCCGGGCACCCCCGTCCTGCACGCCTTCGCGGTGAAGGCGACCCCGCTGGTCCCCGTGCTCCACCTCCTCGCCGCGGAGGGTCTCGGCGCGGAGGTGGCCAGCGCCGGCGAACTCGCACTGGCGAAGGCGGCCGGTGTCGAGGCCGGCCGCACGGTCCTGGACTCCCCCGCCAAGACGACCGCGGAACTCCGGGAGGCCCTGGCCCTCGGCATAGCCGTCAACGCGGACAACCCCCAGGAACTGGCCCGCATGGACGCCCTGATGAACACCCCGGCCGGCCCGGCACGGACCGCCTCGCCCGTGGGGATCCGGGTCAACCCGCAGATCGGCGCCGGAACCATCGAGGCCCTGTCGACCGCGACCACGACCTCGAAATTCGGCGTCGCGCTGCGCGACGAGGGCGCCCGCGAGTGGGTGGTACGCGCCTTCGCCGAACGCCCGTGGCTGACGAGGCTGCACGCCCACACCGGCTCCCAGGGCATCCCGCTCGCCCTGCTGGCGCGGGGCGTGGCGGAGACGTACGAGCTGGCCGAGGAGATCAACGCGCGGGCCGGAAGGCGCCAGGTCGACACGATCGACGTGGGCGGCGGCCTGCCGGTGAACTTCGCCTCGGACGAGACGGTCCCGACGTTCGCCGGGTACGCGGGACTGCTCCGCGACACGGTGCCGGGCCTGTTCGACGGAAGGTACGGCCTGGTGACCGAGTTCGGCCGGTCGCTGCTGGCGAAGCAGGGCACGGTGCTGGCACGGGTGGAGTACACCAAGAGCGCGGGCGGCCGTCCGGTGGCGATCACGCACGCGGGCGTGCAGGTGGCCACGCGGACGGTGTACGCGCCGGGGGCCTGGCCGCTGAGGATCGCGGCGTACGACGCGGAGGGCCGGCCCAAGCCGGGTCCCGACGTCCTGCAGGACGTGGCGGGCCCGGCGTGCTTCGCGGGCGACCTGCTCGCGGAAGGACGCGCCCTGCCGCTGCTGGAGCCGGGCGACCTGGTGGCGGCGCTGGACACGGGGGCGTACTACTTCGCGCACCACTACGCGTACAACTCCCTGGCCCGACCGGGCGTCTACGGCTTCCTCCGGACCCCGGCCACCACCGGGGATCCGACCGGGGATCCGACCGGGGATCCCACCGGGGCATCCACCCCGGCAACCGTCACGTTCGCAACCGTCCGCCCTCCGCAGACCCGCGCCGAGATCGTGGCCGAATCCGGCGGAGCACACACCACCGCACTCACCACAGCGCTCACGACCGCGTTCACCACCGGCCCCGCGTCCGAGCGCCGTTGACGCACCCCGGAGGGCACGCGGTTCAACGGAAGCGGCACAGGGGGAAGCGGGGGTCAGCCCACCCACACTAGACGTCCCGGGCACGTTCCACCGGAAAATGCCGGAAGACTCACTCCCCGCGCACACGTTGCGTAGTTTCGGCGTCACTGAGCCGAACCCCAGGCGGGAGGGGAGCAACGGTGCCCGGAATCGACGAGTGCCTGCTGGAAGCCATGAGACTGCCCGGTGCCCGGGGCGCCGCGCTGGTCGACTGGACGAGCGGCCTGGCCCTGGGCACCGTCGGGGAGTCCCCGGGCGGCGACCACGAGGCCACGGCCACGGAGGCGGCCGAACTGGCCCGCCTGGCGGCGGAGCACCGGTGCTTCACCTCGGCGGCGGCCCCGGACACCCGTCACCACCGCGACGACCCGCACGACCCGCACCCACCACAGCTCGCAGGACACACCGACCCGGACACACCGGACGACCCCGCCGACCCACCCCTAGAGGACCTGATCATCAGCAACCGGGACAGTTACCACGTCCTCCGCTTCGTAGGCTCGACGTTCGACAGCAGCATCGTCCTGCACCTGTGGCTCGCCCGTACCGAGGGCAACCTGGCGCTGGCCCGCATCCGGCTCGGCGAGATGGCCGGACGGCTGGTGCTGGGATGACCGTGCTGAGAGCGACCCCTCCCCCGCCGCTGCCGGTACGGGACAGCGCGGCCGCCCGGGACCGGGCGGGGGGCGGGGTCTCCCCGATGCTGACCCGGCTGGCCGCCGAGGAGGCGACCGGCGTCCTGGTGCGGGAGTGCGGGACCGTGCATCTGGTGGACGGCATGGTGGTGCACGCCGAAAGCCCGCTCGCCCCGGGCGTCGACGTGCTCCTCACCGCCCGCGGCACCCTGGACCCCGCCGTCTGGCAGGAGGCCGAGGGCCGGGCCGGGGACCCGCCGGGCGCGCTCCGGCTGCTGGCGGACGCCGGCCGGCTCGCCCTGAGCGCACTGGAACTGTGCCACCTGGGCGCGCTGTACGACGCGGCGTACTTCGCGCTCGCCCCGAGCAGCGTCCCCGGCCGGTTCCGCTACGGCACCGCGCCGCCCTTCGCCGCGTTGCGCGCCGTACCGGTGGCCGCGGTGGAGCGGGAGACGCTGCGCCGCCGCGGCCTGCTGCACGGCGTCTGGCCGGACACCGCACCGGACGAGGCCCCGCTGACCCGCGTCGACCGGCCCCTGCCACCGCCCCTGACGCTCCGCCAGCGCGCGGTGCTGAAGCGGGTGGACGGCGTGCGCACCGCGCCGGACATAGCCCGCGAGCTGGGCCGCCGGGCCTACCCGACGCTGCTGGACGTACGGCGTCTGGTGGCGGCGGGGGTCGTGGCGCCCCGCCCGCGGGCCCCCGACCCCGTCCCGATCCCCCCGACCGAGGTGAACGATCCCGACATCACATTGCTGAAGAGGCTCAGGGATGCGCTGGAGGCCCTTTGAGCGGCACCGCCCCGAGAGGAGAGACCAGATGGCGGCCGAGGCCGAGATACTCGACGAGATGCGCCGGCTGAGAGCCCGGGTCCCGCATCTCACGGGTGCTCTCGCGGCCACCGTCGACGGTCTCTTGCTCGCCCAGGACACCCCCGGCGTCGAGTCGGCGGACGTCGCCGCGCTCACCGCCTCGGCGCACGGCATCGCCGCCCGTATGGCGGACGCGACCGGCCAGGGGGACTTCCGCGAGCTGCTCCTGCGGGGCGTCTACGGCTATGTCGCCACGTACGCGGCGGGCAGCGACGTCGTGCTGACGCTGCTCGCCCAGGACCGGGTGAACATCGGCCGGCTGCATCTCGAGGGCCGCCGGGCCGGGGCCCGCATCGGGGAGCTGGTGGACGCCGCCGAGGGCGCGTCCGCCCCGTCCTCCGCCCGCGCCGCACGAACCTCCGCCAGGTCCGCCAGGTCCGCTGAGGCACCCCGTACCAGAACCCCGCGCGCGCCGCGCACCACTGCCACCAACGCGCGCACCACCACCGATAGTTGAGAAAGAACGAGGGAAACACCGTCATGGCGAACACCGAAACCACGCTGAAAGAGGCACTCGCCGCCATCGAGGGCGCCACAGGAGTCGCGCTGGTCGACTACACCAGCGGCATGGCACTGGGCACGATGGGCGGCAACAAGGGCTTCGACCTGAACGTCGCCGCCGCGGGCAACACCGACGTGGTGCGGGCCAAGATGCGCACCATGGAGCACCTGGGGCTCAAGGCGCAGATCGAGGACATCCTGATCACGCTGTCCGACCAGTACCACCTCATCCGTCTGATCAGCGGGCGCGGCGGCAACGGCCTGTTCCTCTACCTGGTCCTGGACGCCAAGCGCGCCAACCTGGCGATGGCCCGGCACCAGCTGAAGCGGATCGAGGAGGACCTGGAGGTCTGACGGGGCCCGGCAACCGCGGGCGGGCCCGCCCGCCACGGGCCGGAGCCCCGTCGGCCCACGCCCCGGTACCGCCGCGCTGCGCCGGCAGCAGCTACACCAGCGCGGCGGTACGGCGACGCGCCCCGCCCGGAGCGGCGTCACCGGCGGCGACGCCGGTACCGCGGTACGCCTTGACGGTCTTCCCGGCGGGCCGCCCGCCGCGCGCGTCGAGCCAGTCCACCCGCACCCACAGCAGGGCGTCCCCGGCCCGCTCCCGGCGGCCCAGCCAGGCGGCCTTGAGCCGCAGCCCGGCCCCCGCCCCGGCGAGCAGCATCCCGCCGGCGGCAGGCACGGCGAAGGAGCTGCCGAGCGCCACGACGAAGCCCAGCAGCAGCCACCAGCGGTGTCCGCGGCGCCAGGTGCGCACGGTCACCGCACGGTCCTGGAGCACATCGAACTTCCCCGCCTTGGCGGCACCGCGGGCGAGGTCGCCGTAGCGTCGTCTGCGTACCCGGGCCACCACGGCCGCCACGACGATGAACAGCGCGGCCCCGGCCAGCACCCCGATCCGCCGTCCGGTCACCCCGGGCACCAGCACCCCGGCACCCGCCGCGCACAGCCCGAGCCACCACAGCGGCGCAGCCCCGGCCCGTACGACGACGGCCACCCGAGCCAGCCCCTGTCCTCCACGCGCCATGTCCCGCCTCCTCGTCGTCCCGGATGAGTCAGGCGCCACAGGGTAGTGACCGAAGCTGAAACGAATCTGAGAACCGGCGCCGGACCGCCCGAACGGCCCCCGCGGCCCCCGCGGCCCCTGCGGCCCCGCCCGGCCGGACGGCCGGCGGAGAGTCACCCGGCGGACGGCGTCACTCGACGAACAGGCCCCGCGCGGCGGCCCTGGCGTCGAACTCCTCCAGGCGTGCCTGGGCGTCGGGCAATCCGTCGCACATCGCCTCCAGCAGGACGCGTCCGAGCAGCATGGGCGCGCAGACGGTGTCGAAGGCGAGCCCGGTGCCGACGGCGGCGGGCAGCAGCAGATCGGAGGCCCTGGCGACGGGCGCGAAGGCCGAGTCGGCGACGGTGACGACGGTGAGCCCGGCCTCCCGGGCGTGCGTCAGCGCGTCGACGACCTCCCTCGGATGCCGGGGCAGCGCGAAGCACAGCAGCGCCGACGCGCCCGCCCGTACGGCGCCGTCGACCCGGTCCTGCAGCATGGTGCCGCCCTCGTCGAGGAGCCGTACGTCGGGATGGACCTTGGCGGCGAAGTAGGCGAAGCCGTACGCCTGCGCGGCGGCGGCCCGCAGCCCGAGCACCGGCAGCGGCCGTGAGGCGGCGAGCACCCGCCCGGCCCGCTGCACGGGCCGCGGATCGGCGAGCACCTCGGCGAGATGCCGGAGGTTGTCGATCTCCGCCTCGACGGCCCGCTGGTAGGCGTTGTACGGGGCGGCCGTCCCTCCGGCCGCCCGCTCGGCGGGCGCGGCCTCCCGCAGATACCGGCGCAGGGCGGGATATCCGTCGAACCCGAGCGCCACCGCGAAGCGCGTCACGGACGGCTGGCTGACCCCGGCCAGCTCGGCGAGCTCCACGCTGGACAGGAACGCCACGTCGGCGGCCCGCCGCACCATGCTGTGCGCGATCCGCCGCTGCGTGGGCGTCAGCCGCCGCCCCTCGAACAGGGCCTGCAACCGCATGGCGGGGCTGTCAGCCGTATTCATGACCGCTCCCCAACTGACTATTCAGTGGATAAGGATCCTGCATCGACATATACAACCCGGCAAGCATCGCACGCCCCCGGTCCCACGAGGGCGGCACCCGCTTCCACGTCCGACCGCGCAACCGCTCTTCCTGCTCTCGGAACGTCATCCGCAGTGACCACCGAGCCACGGACAGAAGCTGAGCACCCAGGGAACGACCCCGCCTGAGCACGTGTACTCAGACGAGTTGAGCGGCTCGACGCTGGCCCGGCCGGTATGCCTTCCCCATGATGCGAACACCCCGCTTCGAAAGAGATGTTCATGATCAATGGCCTGCAACTGCGCACTGCCGCTCCGGATGATCTCGAGTGGATCCACGAACTACGTCACAGGGTGTACGCGTCGGAGCTGGGCCAGCACGAGCCCCATCCGTCCGGACAGCTGCACGACGGGCTGGACGGCGACAACGTCTACCTGGTCGCGGCACATGGCGCCAGCCGCATCGGGTTCGTCAGCCTGACCCCACCGTGGGTGGGGCGATACGGGTTGGAGAAGTACCTGACGCGTGACGAACTGCCGCTGCTGGCCGACGACGATCTGTTCGAAGTACGCATTCTCACCGTCGAACCGGGCTGGCGGAGCACCGCGGCGGCACCGCTGCTGATGTACGCGGCGCTGCGCTGGACCGCCGCCCGGGGCGGCCGCCGGATAATGGCGATGGGACGTACCGAGCTTCTGGGCATGTACCTGGCCTCCGGCCTGCATCCGGTCGGCCGTACCGTTCGCAGCGGCGCGGTGACGTTCGAGGTGATGACCGGCGACGTGGCCGGGTTGACGACGCTGGCGAGGGACCGGTTCGGCACAGCGCTGCGACGGCTGCGATCCGCGGTGGACTGGCGGCTGGACGTGCCGTTCGCCCCCCGGCCGGACGGCTGTGAGCACGGCGGCCTCTCGTTCGCCGCCATGGGCACGGACTTCCGGGACCTGCACCGGCGTCATGACATCGTCGCGGCCGACGTGCTGGACGCCTGGTTCCCGCCGGCCCCCGGGGTGCAAGCGGTGCTCATGGAGGACCCCGCCTGGATCGCCCGGACCTCACCGCCCACCGACGCCGAGGGCATGCTGGCGGAGATCGCCACGGCCCGGGTACTGCCGCCCGAGACGATCGTGGTCGGCGCCGGTTCGTCCGACCTGATCTTCAGGGCGTTCGGCCGATGGCTGACCTCCGAGAGCAGAGTGCTCCTGCTGGATCCGGGCTACGGCGAGTACGCCCATGTCACGGAGAGAGTGATCGGATGCCGGGTGGACCGGTTCCGGTTACGCCGCGAAGAGGGCTGGCTGATCGACCCGGACCGGTTGTCCACCGCCGTCAGGTCGGGCGACTACGACCTCGTGGTGGTGGTCAACCCCAACAACCCGACCGGACGCCACGCACCGGCCGCGCGACTGCGCTCGCTGATCGACGCGGCACCGGCCCGAACCCGCTGGTGGATCGACGAGGCGTACCTGGGCTACGTCGGCCTGGACGAGTCGCTCGCCGGCCTTGCGGCCGTGGACACGCGGGTCGTGGTCTGCTGCTCGCTCTCCAAGATGTACGCCCTGTCCGGAATGCGCGCCGCGTACCTGGTCGCCGAGCCGGACACCGCCCGGCAGCTGCGGCGCTGGACGCCGCCCTGGCCGGTCGGTCTCCCGGCGCAGCTGGCCGCGGTCGCCGCCCTGCGTGACCCGGCGTACTACGGTGACCGCTGGTCCCGCACCCATGCGCTGCGCCGGCAGCTGGCCGCCGGTCTGGCGGTGCCGGGCGCGGGCGTGACGGTGGACGAGGCCGTGGCCAACTTCCTCACCGTGACTCTGCCGGCCGACGGCCCGAGTGCCGCGCAGGTGGTGAACGAGTGCCGCCGCCACGGTGTGTACCTGCGGGACCTGTCGCCGCTGTCGTCCCTGTACAGGGGAAGCGGCGTGCGTGTCGCGGTCAAGGACACGGCCGGGAACGCGCGCATCACAGCCGCCTTCCGTGCCGCCCTGGACGCACTGCGCCCGCGTCCGGCCGCGTCCGCGACGAGGCTCCGGTCCGTCGCGGTCTCCCGATCCACGCCGTGATCACCATGGCCTCGCCGGCACCCTTCCTCGGCGGGGCGCTGGTGCTCGGCGGCATCGCGGTGGCCGTTTCCCGGCGCCGTGAGCTGGTGCCGCGGCTGGCCCGGACGGACCGCGTGGTGCTGGCCGCAGCGGTCGTGGGCGTGGTGGTGACCACCTGGGTGGCACCCGGTCAGGTGTTGCGGGTGGTCGCCGCCGGAGCTCTCTCGGTGGCCGCAGTACCGCTCCTGGCCGGGGACGCCGAGCACGGTCTGCGCCGACTCGGCGTCGGCCTCCTCAGGCTGGCCTGGCTGAGTGCGGTGGCCGCGCTGGTACCGCTCGGTGCGAGTGCGCTGGCGCTCTTCGCGGCGGTCTCGATCGCCGACATCGTGGCGTACTTCGCCGGCCCGGCACTGGGCGGGCCGCGTCTGTCGCCCCTGTCTCCGGCCAAACGCTGGAGCGGCACTCTCGCCGGGGCAGCGGCCGGACTCGGGACGCTCGCCGTGCTGTCCGTTCTGAGCCGGCCGACGGCGGTGGCGGCGACGGCCGGTGGTCCGGCGGGCGACCTTCTCGAATCCATGATCAAGAGAGGTGCGCGGATCAAGGACGCCGGCCGCTGGCTGCCTGGCTCCGGCGGCCTGCTCGACCGGATCGACTCGCTGCTCATGGCTCTGGCCGTCCTGCTTGTCCTGCGCTGACGTTCGCCCCCTGGGCAGCGGTCGCCTCCACCTGCGTGCGCCCCTTGGTGCTGCCGGTGCTGCCGGTGCTGCCGGACGGACTCGAGAGGCGTGCCCCCTCACCGGGAACAGGTGCGAGGGCACGCCGGTCGTCGCGGGCCGGAACCTGACGACGAAGTTCTTGAGCGTGCCGCCCTGATACGGGGGCTACCCCCAGTGCGCGGCCCGGGCGGGCTCCTTAGTTTGGTGAGCATGGACGCACATGACGCGGAGCTGAAGAAGGAGCTCAACGCGACGCTGCAGGCGCGCAGGGAGCTGGGCGACGAGTACGAGTCGGCGCTGGTCGACTCGTTCCTGGAGAAGGTCGACCAGCGGATCGACGGGGCGGTCGAGCGGCGGGTGCGGCGGCAGCTGGCCGAGCAGCAGATGCACATCGCCCGGGGTTCCCGTGCGCCGCGGCCCACCGATTCCTGGGGCGAGCGGTTCGGGTTCGGGATCGTGTCGCTGGTGCTGGCGATCCCGCTGTCCGCGATCGGCGGCGGGGTGGCGCATCTGCCCGGTCTGATCGTCGTCTGGATGGGCATCGTCGGCGTCAACGTGGTGCAGGCCGCGCGGAGCGCCCCGGGGCTGTTCGGCGGACAACGGCACCCGGGCGGCGGGAAGAGCCAGGGCGGCGACTGGGAGGAGTGACGGCCCGCCCGCGAGGCGCGGGCGGGCGCGACGGTCCGCGGGCCGGGGTACCGGCCCCGGAAAGAGATATGCGCGGGGACCGCCGCACCCCCGTTGCCGGGGGGCGGGACGACGGCGGTCCCCGCGAGGGACGCGGGCCGGGTCAGGGCCGGGCTTGCGCGTCCTTGGCGTCCATGGAGGTCCGGGAGCCGCTCCGGAGGTTCCTTGGCGCCGTACGGCGCCGGCCGGGGCGGGGAGCCGCTCCCGCCCTGCCGACACCCACTAATCTGCCGGACCCGTGTTAAGCGAGTGCTGCGCGGACGTGACACCCTCGTACCACTTCCGCGAAGTCCACCGGACCGGTGGGACAACCGTAAGTCCGCCGCCGCCACGGGCCGTTCACCGGACGTTTCCTACTGCTTTCCGCTCCTGGCCAGGAAGGCCAGCAGATCCTGCCGGCTCACCACGCCCTTGGGCCTGCCCTCCACCAGGACGATCGCCGCGTCCGCCTCCCCCAGCACCGACATCAGGTCCGCGACCGGCTCGCCGGAGCCGACCTGTGGCAGCGGCGCCGACATGTGCTTCTCCAGCGGGTCGCCCAGCGACGCGCGCTGGGTGAACAGGGCGTCCAGCAGGTCGCGCTCCACGATCGAGCCGACGACCTCCGCGGCCATCACGTCCGGATGACCGGCGCCCGGTTTCACCACCGGCATCTGCGAGACGCCGTACTCGCGCAGCACCTCGATGGCCTGCCCGACCGTCTCGTCGGGGTGCATGTGCACGAGGGACGGGATGGCGCCGTGCTCCTTGTCGCTGAGCACGTCGGCGACGCGGGCGCTCGGACCCTCGTCCTCCAGGAAGCCGTAGTCGGCCATCCACTCGTCGTTGAAGATCTTGCTGAGGTAGCCGCGCCCGCTGTCCGGGAGCAGGACGACCACGACGTCGTCCGGTCCGAGCCGCTCGGCGACCCGCAGCGCCGCGACCACCGCCATCCCGCAGGACCCGCCGACCAGCAGTCCCTCCTCCCGGGCCAGCCGCCGCGTCATCTGGAAGGAGTCCTTGTCCGACACGGCGATGATCTCGTCGGCGACCGTGCGGTCGTAGGCGGAGGGCCAGAAGTCCTCACCGACGCCCTCGACGAGATACGGCCGTCCCGACCCGCCCGAGTACACCGAGCCCTCCGGGTCCGCGCCGACGACCTGCACCCGGCCGTCGCTGACGTCCTTCAGGTAGCGCCCGGTGCCGGAGATGGTGCCGCCGGTGCCGACGCCCGCCACGAAGTGGGTGATCCTCCCCTCCGTCTGCTCCCACAGCTCGGGGCCGGTGGAGTGGTAGTGGGAGAGGGCGTTGTTCGGGTTGGAGTACTGGTCCGGCTTCCACGCGCCCGGCGTCTCGCGCACCAGCCGGTCGGAGACGTTGTAGTACGAGTCCGGGTGCTCCGGCGCCACCGCGGTCGGGCAGACGACGACCTCGGCGCCGTACGCGCGCAGTACGTTGATCTTGTCGGTGCTCACCTTGTCGGGGCACACGAAGATGCACTTGTACCCCTTCTGCTGCGCGACGATGGCAAGTCCCACGCCGGTGTTGCCGCTGGTCGGCTCGACGATCGTGCCGCCGGGCCTCAGCTCCCCGCTCTGTTCCGCCGCCTCGATCATGCGGCGCGCGATGCGGTCCTTCACGGAACCGCCCGGGTTGAAGTACTCGACCTTGGCCAGGACGGTCGCCTTGATTCCCTTCGTCACGCTGTTGAGTCTCACCAGCGGGGTGTTGCCGACGAGGCTGATCATCGAGTCGTGGAAATGCACCGTTGTCTCCGGTTGCTTGCGATTCATACGGTCGTCGTGGTCCCGCCAGCCTACGGCCCGGCCCCGCGGTTCACCCCAGGTTGCGATTGACGAACGCCCTGTTCGGGGCAAGGAGAGGGTGTACGGCGACAGGGACGACGACGAGGAGGTGGCGGCGGGACATGACCGGCATGTCGAGGGCGAGGACGGCCCGGCGTATCGCGGCCGGCGCGGCATACGGCGGCGGCGGGATCGGCCTGGCCGGCGCCGCCGCCGTCGGCCTGCTGGTGGCCGAGATGCAGCTGGCCAAGCGTCAGGTCGGCAACGGCGGCGACCCGCACGTCCCGGTCGCGGACGGGATCTACGGATCCCCGCACACGGGCGGCACCACGGCGGCCTTCTCACGGGACACCGCCGGCCACGCCCGCGCCCTGCCCGGTGAGGAACCCCTCCGGCTGCTGGTGCTCGGCGACTCCACGGCCGCCGGCCAGGGCGTGCACCGGGCCGGCCAGACACCGGGCGCGCTGCTGGCGTCCGGCCTCGCGGCGGTCGCCGAACGCCCGGTGGAGCTGCGCAACGTCGCCCTCCCCGGCGCCCAGTCCGACGACCTGGACCGCCAGGTCTCCCTGGCGCTGGCCGACCCGGCACGCGTACCGGACGTCTGCGTGATCATGATCGGTGCCAACGACGTCACCCACCGGATGCCGGCCACCCGTTCGGTGCGTCACCTCTCCGCGGCGGTACGGCGGCTGCGCACCGCCGGTGCGGAGGTGGTCGTCGGCACCTGTCCCGATCTCGGCACCATCGAGCCGGTGCAGCAGCCGCTGCGCTGGCTGGCCCGGCGCGCCTCACGGCAGCTCGCGGCCGCGCAGACCATCGGCGCCGTCGAGCAGGGCGGCCGCACGGTGTCGCTGGGCGACCTCCTGGGCCCGGAGTTCGAGGCCAACCCGCGCGCCCTGTTCGGCCCGGACCACTACCACCCCTCGGCCGAGGGCTACGCCACCGCCGCGATGGCGGTGCTGCCGACGGTCTGCGCGTCCCTGGGCCTGTGGCCGGCGGAGGAGGAGCGTCCGGACGCGTCCCGCCGCGAGGGCTTCCTGCCGGTGGCGCGGGCGGCCGCGGAGGCCGCGGAGGAGGCGGGCACGGAGGTCACGGCCGCCATGCCGACCGGGCCGCGCGGACCGTGGGCCCTCCTCAAACGCCGGCGGAGGAGGCGGGTGACGGAGCCCGCCGTGACGGAGGAGGCGGTGACGGAGGAGGCGGCGGGGTCCACGGCGGCGGAGTCCACCGTACGGAGCCTGCCGTGACGGAGGGGCCGGCAGGGAGGAGGGGTGCGCGGCATCCGCGGACCCCGTCCGGGGCACCCGACCACGAAAAAGCAAGCGCTTAGAAAACTGCGGCCAGGGTCACACCTCCAGCCCCGTGACCCAGGCCATACGGGCGGGTAACTTCCAAACACCGAGCCACCCGCCCCAGCGCCCGCACCCCCTGCCCCCTGCCCCGCCCCCCTTCCTCCCGTACGCCAATGGAGCCGTGATGCCCGAAGCCGTGATCGTCTCGACCGCCCGCTCCCCCATCGGCCGCGCCTTCAAGGGCTCCCTGAAAGACCTGCGCCCCGACGACCTCACCGCCACGATCATCCAGGCCGCCCTGGCCAAGATCCCCGAGCTGGACCCCCGGGACATCGAGGACCTGATGCTCGGCTGCGGTCTGCCCGGCGGCGAGCAGGGCAACAACCTCGGCCGGATCGTCGCCGTACAGATGGGCATGGACCACCTGCCGGGCTGCACGATCACCCGCTACTGCTCCTCCTCGCTCCAGACCAGCCGCATGGCCCTGCACGCCATCAAGGCGGGCGAGGGCGACGTCTTCATCTCGGCCGGCGTGGAGATGGTCTCCCGGTTCGCCAAGGGCAACTCCGACAGCCTGCCGGACACCCGCAACCCGCTGTTCGCGGAGGCGGAGGCCCGTACCGCCGCCGTCGCCGAGTCGGAGGGCTCGACCTGGCACGACCCGCGCGAGGACGGCCTGCTGCCCGACCCGTACATCACGATGGGGCAGACGGCGGAGAACCTCGCCCGCCTCAAGGGCGTCACCCGCGAGGAGATGGACGAGTTCGGCGTCCGCTCCCAGAATCTGGCCGAGGAGGCCATCAAGAACGGCTTCTGGGAGCGGGAGATCACCCCGGTCACCCTGCCCGACGGCACGGTCGTCGCGAAGGACGACGGCCCGCGCCCCGGCGTCACCATGGAGGGCGTGCAGGGCCTGAAGCCGGTGTTCCGCCCGGACGGCCTGGTCACGGCGGGCAACTGCTGCCCGCTCAACGACGGCGCCGCCGCGGTCGTCATCATGAGCGACACCAAGGCGCGCGAGCTCGGCCTGACCCCGCTCGCCCGCATCGTGTCGACCGGCGTCTCGGGCCTGTCCCCGGAGATCATGGGCCTCGGCCCGGTCGAGGCGTCGCAGCAGGCGCTGCGGCGCGCGGGCCTGACCGTCGGCGACATCGACCTGGTCGAGATCAACGAGGCGTTCGCCGCCCAGGTCATCCCCTCCTACCGCGAGCTGGGCATCGACCTCGACCGGCTCAACGTCAACGGCGGAGCCATCGCCGTGGGCCACCCCTTCGGCATGACCGGCGCCCGCATCACGGGCACGCTGATCAACTCGCTCCGCTTCCACGACAAGCAGTTCGGCCTGGAGACCATGTGCGTCGGCGGCGGCCAGGGCATGGCGATGGTGATCGAGCGCCTCAGCTGACCCGCCCCGGCGACCCTCGGTGACCACCGGGGCACCCGGCGTGAAAAATCGGTGCGGAGTCCGGGAGTTGCCCGGACTCCGGGCCGATTTGTGACCCAATCTCCCCCAGGATGTGACCAATCTCCCGCGGGGAGGTGATTCCCGCAGGTCAGAACCTTCACTCCCAGGGGTTGATCACCCATCTCCCGTCCGTTTCGTGACGTTACGCACTGACAGCCGGTTAGTCCACCCTTCAAGCTGAGGTAGGAAGTCGGGGGTCGACTTTGGAACCGGGAGTACGTCAGTGAGCGCCATGCCGATCGCCTTGTTGGTCACTACGGCCGCCACGGGCGCCGTGGGTGTCGCCGTTCTGCGCACCCTCCTGCAGCTTCGCCGCCAGGTGGCCGCCCTGCACACCCAGCTCGCCGAGAACGGGGCCGCGGAGGCCCGCGCGGCGGTGCCGGCCGCCCGCACCGCGGCGGACGCCGAGGAGATACGCGCCGCCGTCGCCGAGGCACTGGCGGACGAGCGGGAACGCGAACTGGCCGAGGCCGGCGCCTTCTGGGCCGCGCAGGAAGCCCGCGACGCGGCCGACGCGCCCTCCCTGCTGGGGCTGCCGGACACCGACCTGTTCCTGCCGCGCCAGGCCGACTTCACGGGCCTGGAGCCGCTGGAACCGGTGATCGAGCCGGGGGTCGAGCCGACCGCCGAGGCCGACGAGGCCGCCGAACTCGCCGCCGCCCGCCGCCGGCACCCCTCCCACCCCGACTTCGTACCGACGCCGTCACCGGTCGTCAACGACCACGAGCGCACCGTCGCCACCCTGGAGGAACTGGCCACCTCCGGCACCGCCCTGGCCGACGTCCGCCCGGGCCCGCTGGGCACGCTCGACGTCTACGTCTTCGCGGACGGTACGACCCTCTGCATGACCCCGGGTCACCGCGAGACCGCCGAACGCCTGTCGGCGTCGCTGCGCGCGGGCGAGACGCCGGTCCTGCTGGGCGGCTCGGGCGTCTCGGGGGCGTACACACTCACGTTCGCGTGCGGTGAGGAGAACGTCTACATCCTGGCGGACCGGGTCATAGCCTCGCTGTGACCCGGCGCCGGTCTCACACACCGGCGCGCTTCTGCGCCGCCGCCACGAGTTCCGCCGCCTGCCGTACCTCGTCCTCGCCGCGCAGCACGAGCGCCAGATCGTGCGCGGCCACGGTGATCTGGTCCGCGGCGGCGAACATCCCCGCGTCGGGCATCTCCCGGGGCTCGGCCGAGGGCTCCTCCACCCGCTGCGCCCAGGCGGCCAACTCCCTGGCGAGCCCCAGCGCTTCGGCGGCGGCACCGCGCTGGAGGCGGCTCTGCGGGGCGGCACGCAGACGATCTGCGAAAAGGTCCACGGAACGGGTCAGAGGCGTCGTGTCTACCACGCCGTGAGCGTACGCTTCGAGACGAGACTGTTGCCAACACGTCAACGCTCAGGCACGGTGACGTGAAGGACCGGCTTCGTCGAACACGTCCGGAGGCGCCGATGTCCCAAGTCTTCTCCGAGGAGACCCACCGCAACCTGCTCGCCCGTATCCCCCAGTGCACCGGCCGCGCGATCGCCGACTGGCTGCGCACCGTCGAGGACGGACCCGCTCTGGTCCGCTTCGACGAGAAGGTCAGCTGGCTCCGCCACGAACACAACCTCGCCTACGGCCACGCGAAGGCACTCGTCCACGAGTACGACATGAGGAGGGCCGCGCGCAAACTGCTCTAGCGCGCACCACCGTGACGCGCACCACCGTGACGCCGAAGGGCCCCCGAGGCTGACCGCCCCCGGGGCCCTTCGCACAGCGGCTGCGACCGTCACCGGCCCACCGGCCGGTCGATCGGCCGGCCGACTGACCGGCCTGCCGATCAGTCGCTCTGGTTGAGGATCGCGAGGATCCGCAGGAACTCCATGTAGATCCACACCAGGGTGAGGGTCAGACCGAAGGCCGCGAGCCAGGCCTCCTCGCGCGGGGCGCCGTAGGCGACACCGTCCTCGACCTGCTTGAAGTCGAGGGCGAGGAAGCAGGCGCCGAGGATGATGCCGATGACGCCGAAGAACACGCCGAGCCCGCCGCTGCGGAAGCCGAGGCCGTCACCGCCGCCGAAGACGGCGAACAGCAGGTTGACGGTCATCAGCAGGACGAAGCCGAGCGCGGCGGCCATCACGAAGCCGTAGAAGCGGCGGTTGACGCGGATCCAGCCCGCCTTGTACGCGATCAGGACTCCGGCGAAGACCGCCATGGTGCCGATCACGGCCTGCATGGCGGCGCCGCTGGCGATGCGGTTGTCCACGATGCTGGAGAGCACGCCGAGGAACACGCCCTCGAAGGCCGCGTACGAGACGATCAGCGCGGGCGCGGGCCGGCGCTTGAAGGACTGCACGAAGGCCAGGACCATCGCGACCAGCGCCGAGACGACCCCGATGCCGTACGACCGGTTGAGGTGCGCGTCGTCGACCGGCAGCAGCGCCCAGGAGAGCGCCGCGGTGACGATGAGCACGCCGAGCGTGGTCGCGGTGCGCAGGACGACGTCGTCCATCGTCATACGTCCGGCGGTGGCGGCCGGGGCCTGGGGCGCGCCGTACGGGGTGCCGGGCTGGGCGCCCGGCTGGGCGTACGGGTTCTGCGCGTAGGGATTCTGGGCGTACGGATTCTGCGCGTACGGGTTGGCCTGCGTACCGACGGCGGGTCCCCCGGCCTGCGGCGCGGTGTTGAAGCCCGCGTAGCCGTTGTCGCGGCTGAACCCCCGTCGCGAGAAGACCGGGTTTCTGCTCCTCATCTCACCCCTCCATGGCCGCCGTGCGCGGCCTTGGCCTCAAGAGTAATGGTTCGGCAAAAGAACGACCCTGGTCCCTGAGGAGGATCTTTCTCTCGTCACGTGCGCAACACGGTACGCGGATGCCTGATTCCCTGCGCCGACGGCCGTCATTCCTGACCGTCCCGGTACACACCCGGAACCACCCGGATACCGCGCGGCGCGCAGGGGCTTTCAACCACCGAACGGGAATCCGGTGTACGCCTCGGCGAGATCGGTCCCGGCGGCACGGGAGGAGGCGATGCGTTCGAGGCGGGCGAGCTGGATCCGCTCGTCGAAGGGGGTGGCGCCGGGCATCCGGTGCAGCATGGTCGTCATGTCGTACGAGAACCGTTCGGCCTGCCAGACCCGGCGCAGACAGGTCTCCGAGTACGCGTCGAGCAGCTCCGCGGACCCGGTGTCCCGCTGATGGGTAAGGGCCCGTACGAAGGTGACGACGTCCCCGACGGCGAGGTTGAGCCCCTTGGCCCCGGTGGGCGGCACGATGTGGGCGGCGTCCCCGGCGAGGAAGAGCCGCCCGTGCCGCATCGGCTCGTGGACGTAGGACCGCATGGGGGTGACGGACTTCTGGGTGACGGGCCCGCGCTCGAGCCGCCACCCGTCATCGGTCGCGAACCGCAGCTCCAGCTCGTCCCAGACGGCGTCGTCGCTCCACGCGTCGGCGTCGGTCCCCTCGGGGACCTGGAGGTAGAGCCGCGACACGGACGGCGAGCGCATGGACAGCAGCGCGAACCCGCGCTCGTGCCGTGCGTAGACCAGTTCGTCGTGCGAGGGAGCGACATCGGCGAGGATCCCGAGCCAGCCGAACGGATAACTCCGCTCGAAGACCCGCACCAGCTCCTCCGGCACGGCCTTGCGGGCCACGCCCCAGAATCCGTCGCACCCGACGACGTAGTCGCACTCGAGTACGTCCTCCACCCCCCGGTACCGGAACCGCACCCGGGGCCGCGCGCCGTCCGCGTCCTCGACGGCCAGCGCCTCGGCCCCGAACAGCAACGGCCCGCCGTCCCCCGCCACCTGGAGGGCGATGAGGTCCTTGCACACCTCGGTCTGCGCGTAGACCGTCACCGAGCGGCCGCCGGTGAGCCCGGGGAAGTCGACGCGGTGCCGCCGTCCGCCGAACCGCAGCTCGATCCCGTCGTGCCGCAGCCCTTCCCGGTCCATCCGCTCCCCGGCCCCGGCCGCCCGCAGCACGTCGGCGGTCCCCTGCTCCAGGATCCCGGCCCGCTGCCGCCGCTCGACGTACTCCCGGTCCCGGCTCTCCAGCACGACGGACCCGATCCCGGCGTTGTGCAGCAGCCGGGCAAGCAGCAGCCCGGCGGGCCCGGCCCCGATGATGCCGACGGTGGTACGCATCGCCCATCCCCTTCGATGTTCGCCTGGTGAAATTTCCTTCACCGATTTCAGGGAGTCTCGGCCGGGGCCTCACCGGATGTCAACGGTCAGACGGCGACGAACCCGGAACCCGGAACCTCACACGGGCGAGCGACTCAGCCGACACCGAGCCCGCCGAGCCGGTGTCCCGCGGCGACCGGCTAGTGCGCGCCGCGGCCCCGCAGCAACCCCACCATCAGGCCCATGCCCCAGGCGAACATCACCGTCCCCGGAAGCGTGAGCAGCAGGTCCCACACGAGCCGATGACCGGTGGGAATCCGCCCCGCGGTCATGAGACAGATGCCCACCCCGGCGAGCACGCTGTTGCGGACGGACACCGGCTGCGCGGCCCGGTCACGGCGCACCGCCAGATCGACACCGAGCCACCGGAGCAGCCCTTGGCCGATCAGCAGCACCCCCACCGTGAACCCGGCGATGTACGCGATCAGGTCGGCGGTATGCAGGCTCACAGCGGTTCCTCACCTCACGCCGCAGGATTCCGCGACCGGTAAGCGAAGTAATACACCCGAAAGCCGCTCCCACGGTCGTCCGGGACGGGCGGGGTCAGCGGGCGGCATCGGGTTGTGTCCGCCCGCCGTCACGCCGGGAGACAGGACAGCTACGCGTCTGGATCCGCCGGGATCAGCTCGGCGTCGGTCAGAAAGGTCGCCCACACGTCCTTGCCTCCCGTGACTGACGAACATCCGAAGTCGTCGGCGTACGCGCCGACGAGCCGGAATCCCCGGCCGTGCTCCTCGCCCTCACCCGCCGGGGAGGGTTTCGGCAGCGCGGGGTCAAAGTCGCGCACGCATACGTGCAGTGCTCCAGGCAGGCGGGTGACCGTCAGCCGGGCTTTCCTGGTTCCGCTGCGCGCGGCAGGCCGCGTATGCCGCAGGACATTGGTCAGCAACTCCGAGACCACCAGGGCCACCCGTTCCGACAGTCCGGTGAGCGAGCACAGCGTCAAGTGGTCGCACACCATGCGCCGGACGAGGGGCACGGCCTCCGGAACGACATCGAGATCGATCGTCAGGCGCCCCACGGGCGGTGCGGGCCGCTGCACGACATGGGGCGCCTGGGGCTCGCGCGTGGCGGTCATCGGACCAGCGGTGTTGATCGGCGCCATTACCGACCCCCTTGGTAATCATTCAGGCACGGAAAGTGACACGACCAGGTTGGCGCACTGCCGGACCGTCGACCGTAAGGATTCCTAGGGGGCGCTCGCAGACGAAGTCACGCGCCGGGCCTACCGCACAAGCTCCATGTTCCGGATGAGACCCGAGAGGGCCGATGCCTGTGAGGGCACCCCGACGCGAGCGAGATCGGACACCAGGGCGCGGGCCATCGGGTCGGCATGCACGTAGTAGGGCGCCTGCCCCGCCGCCTCGCGCAGCTTCACCACGGCGGAGGCGCTACGGCCCATACGGTGCAGAGCACGGGCCTTGTCGATGGCGAAATGGGTGCGCCGCTCCCTGCTCGGGATGCTGCCGACGTCCGCGTCCGGCACCCGGTTGAGGCCCGTGTCGGGCTGGTCGACCTCCACCCCGGCCTCCGCCGCGTGCACGGCGACCGTGCCCCGCCCGAAGACGGTCTGCGCCTGAAGGTCGTACCAGTCGGCGCCGAGCCGGTCGGCGTCCTCCAGCGCGGCGTCGATACGCGCCCACGCGTCAGAGGCACGCCCGCCGCGCGCATGGCCGATCGCGGCCCGCAGATGCAGAGCCCCCCGGAGAGACACGGCCCGCTGGTCGGCATCGCGGGCGCCCGCGTACGGCTCCAGATCCCTCAGTGCCGCGTCCGCGACGGCGACCGCCTCGCGGAAGGTTGCCTGGTGCAGCAGCGCGCCGCAGCGGTCCCACGCGACGGACGCCTTCACCACGGGATCGTCGAGTTGTGTCGCCGCGCCGGCCGCGACCTCCGCCGAGGACCAGGCGAGATCCGGGTAACCGAGTTGATTGAGACACATGCGCGCTGTGCGGGCGGCGTCCGCGAGGAGTCGGAGTGCCTCGGCTCGGCCCGGACCGTGACCGACGAGCAGCGCGGTGTTCAGGTCCTCCACCAACGGGGGGAGGAGCGCGGCGACCTTCGGGAGGTTCGCCGCCTGGCGGGCGGCGTTCGTCTCGGAGAAACGGCTCCGCAGGGTCACCGGCTCGACCGGCGTTCCGGAAGGGCACATGTCGGGATGCCCTGAAAGGATCAGCCCGGACCGGCGCAGGGCGGTGCGCAGAGCCGGGATATGGGTATGTGCGAAGCTGCCGCCGCTGCGCTGGAGGCGATAGGGCTGGCCGAGCAGCCACACCACGTCGACATCGCACCGGTCGGCGATGGCGCTGATGACGGAGTACCGGTCGAGCGGCAGGCGCCCGCTCTCGACATTCGCGATCCATGTGGACGTGCGGCCGAGGAAGTCGGCGAGTTGGACCTGTGTCAGTCCGGCGGCATTCCGGGCGATCCGGACACGAGTACCGATGTGCTCATCACTGAGGGGCATACGGGTCTCCGTTCAGGCCTCTGGCTCCCCGAACGCTACTCCGAGCAGACCGAACCGCCTTTGCTCCATCGAGACGTTCACTCGTCCGTGCCGATACGAGCCGTCAACGAGCACGCCTTCACGCAATGCTGCACTCGGCTGACCCCACCCCTCCTACAGCCGACTGCACCTACGCACCGGCCAGGGCGCTGGAGGGAAGCCGTGTGATCGCGAGCCGCGGTGTGACCACGAGTAGCCGGATACCCGAATTGCCGGATTCACCGGAACTGCGGAAGCTGGTGCGCGACCACCCCTAGACTGCCAAGCAGGAAAGACTGCTCCCCGCACCCGCGGGGATGACCCCCAAGCCGTCACAGCCGCCGCGCCGTGCCTGTACTGCTCCCCGCACCCGCGGGGTTGGTCTCGTGTACGAGTGGGACGCGTGGGCGCGTCTGCGGGCAGGCGGCCTGCTCGGCCGCGGCAACCGTACGGGCTGGACGGCGTTCGGGGGCTGACGGAAGCACGGGGCGAGGGCCCGTCAGATGATGCGGGCCCCTCGCCGTAGTGGTGCCCGGAACCGGACTCGAACCGGTACGCCCGCGAGGGGCAGCGAGGTTTAAGCTCGCCGTGTCTGCATTCCACCATCCGGGCAGGCCTTGGGCTCCGCAACGAGGTACCGAGCCTATCGGGGCGTGTCCCCCGAACAGCGGTCGGGCGGACCGATGTTGTCTTATTTTATTGGCGCCTGAGGGTGTATCAGCAACTCCAACCCCCCATCCGTACTTGCCAATAGCCTTGCGTGGGGCAACAGCCCGCGTATGCGGAATGACGGAATTTCACCGTCCGAACAAGGGGGCTCCACCCGTTCTTGACGCCGCCGCGGGACGGACCCCCGCGGCGGCGTCATCCCCAGGTATGACGCGGGGCCGCGCGATGCGACCGCAGGCTGCCCCCGGAACCGGTTCTGCGGCTGACTTCAGGGGCCGAGACGGGCGGAACGATGGGGACGTAGCCGAGAGCCAGACCCCGTCCCGAACAGGAGCACCTTGCCGTGACCACCACACCCGTCGTCGGCCGGGCCACCACCGTGGCCGCACGCGCCACGGAGCTGTCCAAGATCTACGGGCAGGGCGAGACCCAGGTGGTCGCCCTCGACCGGGTCTCGGTCGAGTTCCGGCAGGCCGAGTTCACCGCGATCATGGGGCCCTCCGGGTCCGGCAAGTCCACGCTGATGCACTGTGTCGCCGGGCTCGACACCTTCTCCTCCGGCTCCGTGCGCATCGGGGAGACCGAGCTGGGGTCGCTCAAGGACAAGCAGCTCACCAAGCTGCGGCGCGACAAGATCGGGTTCATCTTCCAGGCGTTCAATCTGCTGCCGACCCTGAACGCGCTGGAGAACATCACCCTCCCGATGGACATCGCCGGGCGCAAGCCTGACAAGGCGTGGCTCGACACGGTGATCGGGATGGTCGGGCTCGCCGACCGGCTGGGGCACCGGCCCTCACAGCTGTCCGGCGGGCAGCAGCAGCGGGTCGCCGTCGCCCGGGCCCTGGCGTCCCGGCCGGAGATCATCTTCGGCGACGAGCCGACCGGCAATCTCGACTCCCGTTCCGGTGCCGAGGTGCTCGGCTTCCTGCGCAACTCCGTCCGCGAGCTCGGGCAGACCGTGGTGATGGTGACCCACGACCCCGTCGCCGCCTCCTACGCCGACCGGGTCGTCTTCCTCGCCGACGGGCGCATCGTCGACGAGATCGCCGACCCCACCGCGGACTCCGTGCTCGACCTCATGAAGCGGTTCGACGCGAAGGGCCGGACCAGCTGATGTTCCGCACCGCCCTGCGCAACGTCCTCGCGCACAAGGCCCGGCTGCTGATGACCGTGCTCGCCGTTCTGCTCGGCGTGGCCTTCGTGTCCGGCACGCTGGTCTTCACCAACACCCTCTCCAACGCCCTCCAGAACAGCTCCGCCAAGGGGTTCGACCAGGTCGACGTCGCCGTCACCGCCAAGTACCAGAGTTCGAAGGGCGATCAGGTCGGGTCGCTGCCCGAACTGACCCAGGCCCAGCTCGACACGAGCGCCAAGGCGCCCGGGGCCGCCTCCGCCATCGGGGTCGTGCGGGGGTTCACCGCCATCGCGGACAAGCACGGCAAGCTGCTGGGCGACGGCTTCAGTTCCGAGGGCGGGAACTACTGGGGGCGGAAGGACCCCCGGTATCCGCTCGCCTCCGGGCGGGCGCCGAAGGGGAGCGGTGAGGTCGCCGTCGACTCGGAGACGGCCCGGCGGGCCGGATACAAGGTCGGGGACACCGTGCGGATATCGGTCGACGGACCGGTCCTCACGCCTCGTATCTCCGGGATCTTCACCACCGACGACGGCAATGTCGCCGCCGGCGGCAGTCTCGCCCTCTTCGACACCGCCACCGCGCAGCAGCTGTTCGGCAAGCCGGGCACCTACGACGAGATCGACGTGCAGGCCGAGGCCGGGACGAGCCAGGCCGCGCTGAAGAGCGCGCTCGACGCCGCGCTGCCCGGGGGGCGGGTGGAGACGCAGACGGGCCGTCAGCTCGCGGACGACCAGGCCACCGCCATCGCCCAGTCGATGAGCAGCATGAAGCAGGGGTTGCTGGTCTTCGCCGGGATCTCGCTGTTCGTCGGTACGTTCATCATCGCCAACACCTTCACCATGCTGGTCGCCCAGCGCACCAAGGAGCTGGCACTGCTGCGCGCCGTCGGCGCCTCCCGGCGCCAGGTGACGCGGTCGGTGCTGATCGAGGCGTTCGCCGTCGGCGCGGTCGCGGGGGTGGCCGGGCTCGGGGTGGGCGTCGGGATCGGGGCCGGGCTGCGCGGGCTGCTGGGCACGCTCGGCGCGACCGTGCCGGACGGGCCGCTGGTCGTCTCCTCCGGCACCGTCGTCAGCGCGCTCGCCGTCGGCATCGTCATCACCATGCTCGCCGCCTGGCTGCCCGGCCGCCGCGCCGCGAAGATCCCGCCGGTCGCCGCGATGAGCAGCGTCCACGCGCAGGCGACCGCCAGGTCGCTGGTGCTGCGCAACACGCTGGGCGCGCTGTTCACCGCCGCCGGTGTCGCCGTGGTCCTCGCGGCCACGACGATGGACGGCAGCGACGGCCAGGCCCCCATGGGCATCGGCGCCGTTCTTCTGATCATCGGCGTGTTCATCCTGACCCCGCTGCTGTCCCGCCCGCTGATCGCGGCGGCGGCGCCCCTGATGCGGGGCTTCGGTGTCGCGGGCAAGCTGGCCCGGCAGAACTCGGTGCGCAACCCGCGCCGTACGGCGGCCACCGCCTCCGCGCTGATGATCGGACTGACTCTCATCACCGGTATGACGGTCATGGCGGGCAGTCTCCAGACCGCGATCGACAAGATGGCGTCGTCGGCGATCCGCGCGGACTACATCGTGTCGATGGCGAACGGCCGCCCGCTCTCCCCCGAGGTCGGCAAGACGCTCGCCACGGCCGACGGCGTCACCGCGACGAGCCCGCTGCGCAACGCGGCCTCCCGCATCGACGGGCGGACCGAGTTCCTCACCGGCGTCGACGGCTCCACCATCGGCAGACTGACCGACCTCGCCGTCGAGAGCGGCTCCTTCACGGTGGGCGGCTCGCGGGTCGTCGTCGACGAGGACACCGCCGGCTCGCACCACTGGAGCGCCGGGTCGCGCTTCACCGTGCACTACGAGGACGGCAAGGCGCAGCAGCTCACGGTCGCCGGGGTCTACCGGGGCAACGAGATGATCAAGGGCATCATGCTCGACACCTCGGCGCTGGCCCCGCATCAGAAGGACGCGTCGGACATGCAGGTCATGGTCAAGACGGCCGGCGGCACCTCCGGCGCGACCAAGGACCGGCTGGAGAAGGCGCTGGGCTCCAACCCGGCCATCAAGGTGCAGGACAAGAAGGACCTGTCCAACAGCATCGCGCAGGTCTTCACGCTCATCCTGAACATGGTCTACGGCCTGCTGGCCATGGCGGTGATCGTGGCGGTGCTCGGGGTCATCAACACACTGGCCATGTCGGTGTTCGAGCGGTCGCAGGAGATCGGCATGCTGCGGGCGATCGGTCTCGACCGGCGGTCGGTCAAGCGGATGGTGCGGCTGGAGTCGCTGGTGATCTCCCTGTTCGGCGGGGTGCTCGGCATCGGCCTCGGCGTGTTCTTCGGCTGGGCGGCGGGGCAGCTGCTGAGCGCGAAGCTGTCGACGTACGCGCTGGTGCTGCCCTGGGGCCGGATGGCGCTGTTCCTGGTGCTGGCCGGGGTGGTGGGCGTCCTCGCGGCCCTGTGGCCGGCCCGGCGCGCGGCCCGGCTGAACGTCCTGGCGGCCATCAAGTCCGAGTGACGGCACGTACGTCGTGCCGGGGGCCCCGTTCCGGAAGGAGCGGGGCCCCCGGCGTGCCGGCACCGTGGGAGAGCCGGGAGAGCTAGTTCCAGGTGCGGGTGCGCAGTTGTATTCCGGAGGTGCCGTCGGTGGTGGCGCGGACGGCGAGGACCTGGTTGACGCCGATGCGGCCCCGTTCGAAGGCGACGGCGGAGGCGGCCATGTAGAGCCGCCAGACGCGGGCGCGGGCGGGGCTGGTGAGCCGTACGGCCTGCTCCCAGCCGTCCTCCAGGCGGGTGACCCAGCTGCGCAGGGTGAGGGCGTAGTGCTCGCGGATCGACTCGACGTCGCGCACCTCGAACCCGGCCCGCTCCAGTTGGGTGACGGTGCCGCCGATCGGGGCGAGTTCGCCGTCCGGGAAGACGTAGGCGTCGATGAACTCGTCGACGTGGTACGTCGTCTCGTCGCGTTGCGGGCGGCGGGCGATCTGGTGGTTGAGGAGCCGGCCGCCGGGGCGCAGCAGGCCGTGCAGGAGGGTCGCGTACTCCAGATAGCGTTCGGCGCCGACGTGTTCGGCCATGCCGATGGAGGAGATGGCGTCGTAGGGGCCGTCGGTGACGTCCCGGTAGTCCTGGACGCGGATCTCGACGCGGTCGGTGAGTCCGGCGTCGGCGACGCGCTTACGGGCGTAGGCGGCCTGTTCCCGGGAGAGGGTGATGCCGGTGACCCGCACGCCGTGCTCACGGGCGGCGTGGACGGCCAGGGAGCCCCAGCCGCAGCCGACGTCGAGGAGGTGTTGGCCGGGGGTCAGGCCCAGTTTGCGGCAGACCAGTTCGAGTTTGTCGCGCTGGGCGTCCTCGAGGGTGGCGGCGGGCGGCGGGGCGGGCCAGTAGGCGCAGGAGTACACCATGGACGGGCCTAGGACGAGTTCGTAGAAGTCGTTGCCGACGTCGTAGTGGTGGCTGATGGCGCGCCGGTCGGTGCGGCGGGTGTGGCGGGGGCGGTGGCCCGGGCGGTCGCGGGACTCCTCGGCGGGCGGGGCGGGCGGCAGCAGTGCCAGCGGCAGTCCGGCGAGTCGGGCGAAGCCGCGCAGCGCGGCACGGAACTCCGGGTCGCGCAGGGCCTGGAGGGTGGTCCTGGTGTCGTCGCCGCGCTCCCACACGGAGCCGGAGATCAGGTCGAGGGCGGTGTAGAGGTCGCCCTCGATGCCCAGGTCGCCAGCCACCCAGGCGCGGGCCAGGCCCAGTTCGCCCGGCTTCCACAGCAGTCGGCGCAGGGCCCGGCGGCGGCGTACGACGAGGGTCGGCGCGTCCGGTGGGCCCGCCTGCGAACCGTCCCAAGCCCGGACGCGCAACGGGAGGGGGGCTCCCAGCAGCTGTTCGAGCAGGTGTTTCAGCCGCGGCGCGGCGTCGGTCATGGCGCACACCTCCGAAGGGGGCATCCTCCGACCCGGCGGGCTGCCGGGGTCGTGGGGAGGGAAGTCTCGGAATGTCCAGCACCACGTAAACACCTGCGGGGCCCCGCCGCAGTCCCCGAGCCGCGTCACGGATCTCCAAAAAAGCCGAATGGACCACGGCCCGGAGAACGCCGAAGGGCCTCCCGCACCACGGATGGCGGGAGGCCCTTCGAACGGGACCGGACCGGACCGGGTCTGCGACCGGGGGTTCGGCGGGAGTGGCAGGACGGCAGGAACGGCAGGAACAACGGGACGGTGGGATCTGCGGGTGGCCGGATCTGCGGGTGGCAGGACGGCAGGATCGCGGGTCCGGCCGGACCGGGGGCGCCTGGGCGGCGGAACCGGTGGGCTCAGGAGGCCTTGGCCTTCTCCTCCGTCTTGACCGGGGCGGCGGCGACGGCCGGCTTGGGCCGGGCGGCGGCGTAGAACTCCTCGCGCGGGTGCTGCATCGCGCCGAGGGAGACGACCTCGCGCTTGAGGAACATCGCGAGGGTCCAGTCGGCGAAGACCCGGATCTTGCGGTTCCAGGTGGGCATCGCGAAGCCGTGGTAGGTGCGGTGCATGTACCAGGCGACACGGCCCTTGAGCTTGATCCGCATCTTGCCGAAGACGATCATCGCCACGCCCTTGTGGAGGCCGAGGCCCGCCACCGCGCCCTTGTTGGAGTGGCTGTACTCCTTCTGCGGGAAGCCCCGCAGTCCGGAGATGACGTTGTCGCCGAGGACCCTGGCCTGGCGCAGCGCGTGCTGGGCGTTCGGCGGGCACCAGGCGTTCTCGACCCCGGCCTTGCGGGCGGCGACGTCGGGCACCTGGGCGTTGTCGCCGGCGGCCCAGATGTAGTCGGTGCCCTGGACCTGGAGGGTGGGCGTGCAGTCGACGTGACCGCGCGGGCCCAGCGGCAGGCCGAACTCGGCGAGCACCGGGTTGGGCTTCACACCGGCCGTCCACACGACCGTGTTGGAGTCGACCTCCAGGCCGTTCTTCAGGACGACGTGGCCGTCGACGCAGGAGTCCATGGAGGTGGAGAGGTAGATCTCCACGCCGCGGCTCTCCAGGTGCTCCTTGCCGTACTGGCCGAGCTGGGGGCCGACCTCCGGCAGGATCTTGTCGGCGGCGTCGACGAGGACGAAGCGCATGTCGTCACGGGACACGTTGGTGTAGTACTTGGCCGCGTCGCGGGCCATGTCCTCGACCTCGCCGATGGTCTCCGCTCCCGCGAAGCCACCGCCGACGAAGACGAAGGTGAGCGCCTTGCGGCGGATGTCCTCGTCGGTCGTGGAGTCGGCCTTGTCGAGCTGCTCGATGACGTGGTTGCGCAGCCCGATGGACTCCTCGATGCCCTTCATGCCGATGCCCTGTTCGGCGAGGCCGGGGATCGGGAAGGTACGGGAGACCGCGCCCATCGCGATGACCAGGTAGTCGAAGGGCAGCTCGTACGACTCACCGACGAGCGGGGAGATCGACGCGACCTTGCGGTCCTGGTCGATGCTGGTGACCCGGCCGGTGAGCACCTCCGCCTTCGGCAGCACGCGCCGCAACGGGACGACGACGTGGCGAGGGGAGATGTTGCCGGCGGCGGCTTCGGGGAGGAAGGGCTGGTAGGTCATGTACGAGCGCGGGTCGACGACCGTGACGGTCGCCTCGCCGTAGCGCATCTTCTTGAGAATGCGTCGAGCTGCGTACAGGCCTACGTACCCACCGCCTACTACGAGGATCCTGGGACGCTCCGTGGTGCTCATGCATCGAGTATCCACCTGGCCCTGGGGGGTAGTTCGTGAGGCCCTTCACAAGGTCCGACAGGCCCTATGTTAAACTCCGCGACCCTCCCGATCCGGACGTATCACCCGGAGGGTTCTCAGGGGCGGTTCGGACCGTTGTCAATGCCGTGTGAGCTGCTCGTCCTCACCTTCGAAACCCTGTCGGCAACCCCGGATCCGCCTGCGGACGGCATACCCACCGGACCCTGCCGGCGCATTGTTGAACATGTTCACCGGGACGTTGAGCCCCCGGAAGGGCCCCTCGGGCCCCTTCCGGCGAGCATCACGCCCGTTTTCCTTGTGAAGAACTTCACGAACTTTCCCGGCGACCCGTCCACGGGGCCCTGACGGGCCGCCTCCGACCCGCTCATACGTCGCCGGACCTGCTCAGCGGAGGCTACCAGCCGGTACCCGCAACCGGTGGTGAGGGGCCGTCAGGCCACCGACCAGGCGATGCCGTCGAGGATGTCGTGCTCGCTGACCACGACCTCCCGGGCCCCGGTCCGCTCCATGACCGACAGGAGGACGAGGGCCCCGGCGGCGATCACATCCACCCGGCCGGGATGCATGGCGCCGATCGCCGCGCGTTCGGCGTGCGTGGAGCGCAGCAGCCACTCCGTGATCTCGTGCACCCGGTCGTAGGGGAGACGGGAGTGGTGGATGGCGGCGGAGTCGTAGGCGGGGAGGTCCAGGGCGATCGCCGACACCGTGGTGACGGAGCCGGCGAGACCGACGAGGGTGCGCGCCTCGTGCAGCGGGACCGTCTCCTCGACGCGGTCGAGGGCGGCGTCGATGTCGGCGCGCAGCACGGCGATCTGCGCCTCGGCGGGCGGGTCGGTGACGACGCCGTCGCGGACCAGGTGCCGCTCGGTCATCCGGACGCAGCCCACGTCCACGGAGCGCGCGGCACGCACCCGGTCGTCACCGACCACGAACTCGGTGGAGCCGCCGCCGATGTCCACCACCAGATAGGGGCGGGCCAGGCCGTCGGCTCCGGTGAGCTCCTTGGTGGCGCCCGTGAAGGACAGTTCGGCCTCCTGCTCCCCGCTGATCACCTCGGGCTCGACGCCGAGGACGTCCAGCACGCCCCGCACGAACTCGTCCCGGTTCTCGGCGTCGCGGGAGGCGGAAGTGGCGACGAAACGGACCCGCTCGGCGCCGAGTTCCTTGATGACGGCCGCGTACTCACGGCAGGCGGCGAAGGTCCGCTCCAGCGCCTCGGGGGCGAGCCGACCGGTCCGGTCGACCCCCTGCCCCAGCCGGACGATGTTCATCCGCCGGTCCAGCTCGACGAGTTCCCCGGTGACGGGGTCGGCATCGGCGACGAGCAGCCGGATGGAGTTGGTACCGCAGTCGACGGCGGCGACACGGGTCATGAAGCGTTCCTTAACAACGGTCGACGGGGGCCGAGGCCCGGGGTCGGAGTGCGAAAGCGGGGGCTCGAGAGTCGGAAGTGCCTGGGGGCGGGGCCCCGGGACCGACGGTGGGGGTGTCCGGTGATCTGGAGGTCCGGGGGTACGGAGGTCGAGCGATCCGGGAGCACGGCCCCAAAGCCGGGCCCGGGGCACGGCTCGGGGTCCGAGGTCCGGGGGTCCGAGATCCGGGGGCCGGGGTTCCGAGGACCGGCAAGCCCCTGGGGTCCGAGGGCCGACGTGGGCCCGGGGACCGGCACGGGCCCAGGGACCGACGGCGGGGGCCGGGGTGCGGCGCGGGCGGGGTCAGCCCTCCGTCGTCACGCATGCGCCCTTCCGCCACCACTCCGGCAGCATCGCGATCGCCTCGTCCCCCAGCGGATTCACACCGGGTCCCGCCGCCAGCGAGTGCGCGACCAGGACGTGCAGGCACTTCACCCGGTCCGGCATCCCTCCGGCGCTCGGGAAGCCGGTCAGCTCCTCGATCGCGTCCCGCCGCCGGATGTAGTCCTCGTGCGCGGAGCGGTACGCCGCGGCCAGCTCCGGGTCCGTCAGCAGCCGCTCGGTCATCTCCTTCATCACGCCCTCCGCCTCCAGCGTGCCGATCGCGGAGGCGGCACGCGGGCAGGTGAGGTAGTAGAGGGTCGGGAACGGCGTGCCGTCGGGCAGCCGGGGCGCGGTCTCGACGACGTCCGGCTGCCCGCACGGGCACCGGTGCGCGATGGCGCGCAGGCCGCGCGGGGGGCGCCCGAGCTGCTGCTTGAAGGCTTCGACGTCCGCGTCGGTGGGTTCGGCGCGCGGGGTGGGCGGCGGGGGCGTGTCCATGCGTGTCTTTCTGTCGGTCGCTGAGATGCGCTACGGGTCGCCCTGAAACGCTACCGGCAGCCGCCGGGCGCGACGAACGGCCGCGTCCGCGCCGTCGCCGCCGTCATCGCGGCCGTCGCAGGCCCGCGCGTCACCGTCCGGCGGCGTCCGCCCGGTCCACCCCGTCCCACATGCTCGCGTACCAGGACCGGTCGGCGGCCCCCTGCTGCGCGTGGGACTGCTGGGCCACGCCCGGGTCGATCACGACGTAGCCGGTCTCGCCCGGCATCACGTAGTGCAGCCGTTCGCGGATCTGCTGTTCGGCGTACGCGTCGTCCTGCCAGCGCGCCTTGAGGTCGCGCAGCTGCTCCACGCGCGCCGCCGCCTCCCGCTTCTGCCGCTGGAGGTCGGCGATCTCGGCACGCTGGGAGACGTACTGCCTTATGGGGTAGGCGAGCGCGACCACGAGGGTGCACACGACGAGGGCGAGGAGGGCGGCGCGGCCGGTGAGCCGGGAGCGGCGGGCCTGGCGTTTGGTCTGGGAGCGGTAGACCCGGGCGGCGGTCTGCTCGCCCAGCAGCCGCAGTCTGGTCGCGGTGGAGAACCGGTCCCGGTTCTTCACGGCCATGGTCCCCGCCTCCCGTTCCGTCGGACGCCGTCACAGCGTCCCGCGCGCCGCCGTACGCACCCGCGCACACGCCACACGCACGTACGTCCCCGGACACGGTACGGGACCGCGTACGGGGACGTACGTGCGACTGGCTGAGGTTCGACCTCGGCCGGGTCAGCCCTTGAAGCGCGGGAAGGCGCTGCGGCCGGCGTACACCGCGGCGTCGTCGAGGATCTCCTCGATGCGCAGCAGCTGGTTGTACTTGGCGACGCGCTCGGAGCGGGCCGGGGCACCGGTCTTGATCTGGCCGCAGTTGGTGGCGACGGCCAGGTCGGCGATCGTGACGTCCTCGGTCTCGCCGGAGCGGTGGGACATCATGCACTTGTAGCCGTTGCGCTGGGCCATCTCGACGGCGTCGAGGGTCTCGGTGAGCGAACCGATCTGGTTCACCTTCACCAGCAGGGCGTTGGCGCTGCCCTCCTCGATACCGCGGGCCAGGCGCTCCGGGTTGGTGACGAACAGGTCGTCACCGACCAGCTGGACCTTGTCACCGAGCTTGTCGGTGATGACCTTCCAGCCGGCCCAGTCGTCCTCGAACAGCGGGTCCTCGATGGAGACGAGCGGGTACGCCGCGACGAGCTCGGCGTAGTACTCCGTCATCTCGGCGGCGGAGCGCTCCTTGCCCTCGAAGAGGTACTTGCCGTCCTTGTAGAACTCGGAGGCGGCGACGTCGAGCGCGAGGCCGATCTGCTGGCCGGGGGTGTAACCGGCTTCCTTGATGGCCTCGAGGATCAGGTCGAGGGCCTCACGGTTGGAGCCCAGGTTCGGGGCGAAGCCGCCCTCGTCGCCGAGGCCGGTGGCCAGGCCCTTGCTCTTCAGGACCTTCTTGAGGGTGTGGTAGACCTCGGCACCCCAGCGCAGGGCCTCGGAGAAGGACTCCGCGCCGATCGGGGCGATCATGAACTCCTGGATGTCCACGTTGGAGTCGGCGTGCGAGCCGCCGTTCAGGATGTTCATCATCGGCACCGGCAGCAGGTGCGCGTTGGGGCCGCCCAGGTAGCGGAAGAGCGGGAGGTCGCTGGCCTCGGACGCGGCGTGGGCGACGGCGAGCGAGACGCCGAGGATGGCGTTGGCGCCGAGCGAGCCCTTGTTGTCGGTGGCGTCCAGGTCCATCATCGCCTGGTCGATCAGGCGCTGCTCGGTGGCGTCGTAGCCGACCAGCTCCGGGCCGATCTGCTCGATGACGGCGAGGACGGCCTTCTCGACACCCTTGCCCAGGTAGCGGCTCGGGTCTTCGTCGCGAAGCTCGATGGCCTCGAAGGCACCGGTGGAGGCGCCGGACGGGACGGCGGCACGACCCGTGCTGCCGTCGTCGAGGCCGACCTCGACCTCGACCGTGGGATTGCCTCGGGAGTCCAGGATTTCCCGGGCTACGACGACGTCGATGGACGGCACGAGCATCTCCTTCTAGGAATGTGACGCATGTGGTGCGGGGTGCACGTGGGCCTTGGCGGCCATGATGGAGCCTTGCGACTAGAGCCTAACGGTCTCCGGGCAGTCGGCCAGCCGACCGACCGACCCATGGACTGGGTCAGACGGTACCCAATTGTTCCACTGCGGAACAAAGTGGAGGTGAACAGCAGCCCAAAAACGCGCCCGGAAACGCGCCCGGAAAACGCCGGACCCCGCCCCGGCGCGTACGGGGGAACACGCGCCGGAGCGGGGAGTCGGGGGACGGAGACCCTCACCGGGCCTCCGCCGCGGGGGCCGCGGCCTCCGCCATGATGGAGGCCGCGACTGTGAGGGGCCTGTGGTCCAGGCGGCCCCGGGCTGTCACTTCAGGTGCAGCTGCTGGCCGGGGTAGATGAGGTCGGCCTGCTGGACGATGCCCTTGTTGAGCTTGAACACCTTCTGCCAGCCGCCCTTGACGTGGTGTTCCTGGGCGATGGAGCTGAGCGTGTCGCCCTTGACGACCTTGTACTCGCCGTCGCCCTTCTTGACCTTCGTGCCGGTCGGGGTGGTGACGGTCCTGTTCCCGCCGGACTTCCCGGCGGCCGGACGCTGGGCGGACCGGGAGGCGGCCGGCTTCTCCGCCGCGCGCTTGGTGGCCGTGGAGCCGGAGGAGCCCGACGAACCGGAGGAGCTCGACGACCCGGAGGACGACGCCGTGCCGCCGTTGTAGGAGGCGCCGGACAGGCCCCTGCCGCAGACCGGCCAGGCACCCTTGCCCTGCGAGGCGAGGACCTTCTCGGCGATGGCGATCTGCTGGGCCTTGGACGCCTTGTCGGCGGTGGAGGCGTACGCCGTGCCGCCGTACGCGGCCCAGGTGGAGGCGGAGAACTGCAGGCCGCCGTAGTAGCCGTTGCCCGTGTTGATGGCCCAGTTGCCGCCCGACTCGCACCGGGCGACGGTGTCCCACTGGGAGGCGGTGGCGGCGGAGGCGGCGGAGGTGGCCAGCAGCGGGGTGGCTATCGCGACGCCGGTGACACCGACGACGGCGACGGCACGGGTGGCCTTGGACGGACGACGGTGCTTGCCCTTGCCGGAAAACAGCATGGAGTATCCCCTCACCGACGCCTGCGAGGTGAGCTGTCGGGTTCGGGCCGGTTGAGTTGCCCGGTCACACCTCCCTGGGAAGGCACGACTTCACCCCAAGCCGGATCCGGCGCGTTACCGCCGGGCCCGGCACTTACCTTGGGTCCCCCGCTCCTGCCTACGGCGCTTGACGCGACGACTGTTCCCGGACCGCCACTGGCAGGACTCGGCGTTGGCGACGGCCGGGGCCCGGGGTGCCGGGCGGCATCGACCGTAGACACGGAACCGGCGGAATATCAAAGACGATCAGGGCTTCTGAGACTCATCCCACACTTTCACCAAAGCGGACATTAGCCAACGAAACGGTGCATCAACTACCGCTCGTTTTCGACCGTTTAGGACCCGATCTCCAGAGTCTGACCAGCCGTGATGCTGTCCGGATCGGACCCGACGGTCTTCTTGTTCATGGCGTAGAGGTGGCGCCAGCCTCCGTCGAGGTCCAGGGCGTCGGCGATGGAGACGAGACTGTCCCCGGTGCGGACGGTGTACGTGTCGTCGGCCGCCGAGGCGTGCCGGCCGCCGGTGGAGTCGCTGGAGAGGCCGCCCTCGCTGCCGTCGTCGGCGCTGACGCCGCGGTGCCGTCCTGAGCCGAGGGCACCGGTGTCGACCAGCGTCGAAGTGCCGCCGGTCTGCCAGGAGTCGTCGGCCGACTCACCGGCGGGCGACTCCGTGGGGGAAGCGGTCGGGGACTGCGAGCCGGTGGAGCCGGAGCCCGTGGAACCCGTCGCACCGGAGGAGCCGGACGAATCGGACGTGCCCGACTTGCCGTTGCCGTCCTTCGCGTCGGAGGACGTGGACGACCCGGTGTCCGAGGTGGACGAGTTGCCGGTGGAGGTGTCCGCCAGACCGGAACTGACCGGGACGTCGGAGGAGTCCGACGAACCGGAAGAGTCGGAAGACCCGGACGAGTCCGACGAATCGGAGGAATCCGATGAACCGGTGGAACCGGACCCACCGGACTGGGAGTCGTCCGACGTGGAGCCGCTCGACGACGAGCCGTCTCCCGCGACACCCGTGTCGACCGCCGCACTGCCCGAGTCCTTGGTCAGCCCGGACAGCGCGGCACAGGAGGCCCACGCGCCGGGACCCTGGTCCGCCAGGATCTTCTCGGCGACGGCTATCTGCTGCTGGCGGCTGGCCTGGTCGGGGCGCGCGGCGTAGTCGAGACCGCCGTACTTCTCCCAGTCGGCCTGCGTGATCTGGAGGCCGCCGTAACGCCCGTTGCCGATGTCGGCACTCCAGGCGCCGTCGCTCTCGCACTCGGCGACCTTGTCCCATGTGGTGCCGTCGGCCGCGTGTGCGCTCGCGGCGCCGAGGAGCGGGATGGCGATGGCGGAGCCTGTCACTCCGGCCGCGACGAGGATGGCCGGGGCCTGGCGGGGGCGACGGTGTCGACCGTTCCCGGAGAGCATAGCGGGGCCCTTTCACGAGACAGCAGTGACCAGCGCGGCGTTTGGAGCTGGGGTGTGTTGCCGTGCTGACGGTCGAACGTAGCGACAGTCGATCACTCATCACAAGTTAATGCCACGCAGATCACGTGAAGATCACAGAGTTGAGGGAATGTCACCTTTTGGTAAGGGTGCGGTCAGTCGAAATTTTCGATCCGGTGGATTACCGGACGGGTGCGACGGAGGTGAACTCCACGGGCAAGCTACGCAGTCCACGCATGATGAGCCCGCCACGCCACCGCAAATCGGCTGAATCCGACGCGAGTTCCAGGTCCGGCAGCCGGGTCAGCAGGGTGCCGAGCGCGGTCTGCCCCTCGACCCGGGCGAGTGGCGCCCCCAGGCAGTAGTGGATGCCGTGGCCGTACCCGAGGTGTTGCATGTCACTCCGGGCGAGGTCGAGCACGTCCGGTTCCGCGAACCTCGCGGGGTCCCGGTCGGCCGCCGCGAGCACCACCAACACGGGATCACCTGCAGCGATGCCCTGACCGCCGATCGTGAGCGGCCGCGTGGCGAACCGCCATGTCGCGATCTCCACCGGGCCGTCGTACCGCAGGAGTTCCTCGACGCCGTTCTCCAGCAGCGCCCGTTCGCCGCGCGCGAGGGACTCCTGGAGCCGGCGCCGCTCCCCCGGGTGGGTGAGGAGGGCGTACACGCCGTTGCCGATGAGGTTGACGGTGGTCTCGAAGCCGGCGAACAGCAGGATGAACGCCATCGCCGCGACCTCGTTCTCGGTGAGGTGCTCACCGTGGTCCGAGGCCCGGATGAGGCCCGACAGGAGGTCCTCTCCCGCGTCGGGCTCGTCGGGCAGCAACTCCCTCTTTCTGTGGATCAGTTCGGCGAGGTAGCCGCGCATCTTCTTCACCGACCGCGCCACCCCGCCGCGCGGGCCGCCGCCGTGGCGGATCATCATGCCCGCCCAGTCCCGGAAGTCGTCCTGGTCCTCGCGCGGTACGCCGAGCAGATCGCAGATGGCGTAGATGGGGAGCGGGAACGCGAACTCGTGGATGAGGTCGGCGCTGCCCTGCCGGGCGAAGGCGTCGATCAGCCGGTCCGTCAGCTCCTGCACCCTCGGAGCGAACTCGGCGACCCGGCGCGGGGTGAACGCCTTGCTGACCAGCCGCCGCAGCCGGGTGTGGTCCGGCGGGTCGATGTTCAGCAGATGCGTCATCAGCTCCGCCTTGCGCTCCCCCGGGATCCCCGTCCGGCCCCTGGCGTGGGCCGGTTCGTCGTGGTGCTCCGGGTTCTTGGACAACCGGGGATCGGCGAGCGCCTGCCGCGCGTCGGCGTACCGGGTGACCAGCCATGCCTCCACCCCACTGGGCAACTCGGTCCACCGGACGGGTTCGTTCTCCCGCAGCCAGGCGTAGGCGGGATAGGGATCGGCGGCGAACTCCCAGGAGAACAACCCGGCCGCGGACGCCTCGGCGGCGGGCCGGACGGGAGCTTCGGCCGCGGGCCCGACAGGGGCTTCGGCGCCAGACCCGGCAGGGACTTCGGCCCCAGGCCCGACAGGAGCCTCGACCCCAGGCCCGACAGGAGCCTCGACCCCAGGCCCGGCGGGAGCCTTGGACGGGTGCCGGGGCGGGGCCGGGGCTTCGGGCGGGGCGGGTGTCTCGGTGGGCGACGGTGCCACGGCCGGTTCGCCTTGCGGAGCCGGGGTCGGTGAGCTGGGCTGGTCGGTCACTCCCCGACGTTATCCGGCACGGCATGAGAGCCGTGCGGCGGGCCGTCGGGGGTCGGAGTGTGTTCTGCCGTGCGGATCGCGTCGCGGTATGCGCGGGCCGCCGCTCGCAGGGCCGTTTCCGGGTCCACTCCCTCCGCCTCGGCGCGTGCCGCCAGGGCCAGGAGTTCGTAGCCGATGCCCTCGCCCCGGGGCAGCGGGACGTCGAGGCCGGCCGTGCGGGCACGGGAGACCAGCTTCGCGGCGAGGGCGAGGCCGGGCTGGCCCAGCGGGACGCCCTCCGTGACGGAGGTGCGGCGCTTCTCCTCCGCCTTGGTGCGCAGCCAGTGCGCCTTGACGTCCTCCGGGGTCTCGGCCCTCTCGTCGCCGAAGACATGCGGGTGGCGGTGGATCAGCTTGGTGACGATGCCGGCCGCGACGTCGTCGACGGAGAACGGCGCCTCCGGGTCCTCCTCCGCTATCCGGGCGTGGAAGACGACCTGGAGCAGCACGTCGCCGAGTTCCTCGCGCAGTTCCGCGCGGTCACCGGCCTCGATCGCCTCGACGAGCTCGTACGCCTCTTCGATGCCGTACTTGGCCAGCCCCCGGTGGGTCTGCCGGGAGGACCAGGGGCATTCGGCGCGGATGCGGTCCATGACCTGGACGAGGTCGAGCAGGCGCGCGCCCGGGAGGTCGTAGGAGGCGGGCAGCAGTTCCAGCTCCGGCATCCGCACCCGGCCGGACCCGGCGAGGCGGGCCAGTCCGTCGGTGAGCGCGGGCTCGCCCTCCCCGGTGGCCACCACCACGACGGTACGGCCGCCCGCGCAGGCGTCGACGAGCTGCTCGGCGCCCGGTGCGGCCTCGTCGACCGTGATGCCGGCCTCACGCAGATACGGCAGCTGCGGATGGGCGCCGTCCGCGCACAGGACACGGTCGGCGGAGCGCAGCGCCTGCCAGGCGGGCCAGGACAGCAGTCCGGGGGCGACGCGGTGGCTCGTGGTGAGCAGGAGGATACGGCCGGGAGCGGCTTCGGGGCTGGTGGTGTTCACGCTCCGAACGTAACGCACCCCGCCGGATCACCTCCGGCGTTGTCCACAGCCCCGAGATGTCGATGTGATCGTAGGACCGCATCGGTCGGCTTCGGAGGCGGAGCGGCCTGCGGTCTCAGGTCGCCGACTGCTGCGAGGCCGTCGTCGTGACGTCCCGTACCCACGGGGTCTTGGCGTCGACGCGGCTGCTCTTCTGGACGTCCCAGGCGCCGTAGCGCGGGTTGAGGTCGACCCGGAGTTCCCTGGACGCCGACGACAGGGCCTTCCAGAAGACGGGCTGGCTGGTGTCGGTGCCCAGTGTCGTGGCGAGCTTCTGGGCCTCGAGCTGGAGGCGGAGATTGTCGTCGAGGCGCGCGGGGGCGATGCCGTAGCGCTGCAGCCAGACCGTCTCCAGCGCCTTGGAGCCGCCCGCCTGCTGCTCCAGGCTGGTGCGCAGCTGCTGCACCTCCTTGCGGGTGACGGACACGCCCGCGGTCCCCGCGGCCTTGTGCAGCACCTTGTCGAGGATCATCTCGTGCAGCGTGTCGCGGGTGAGGCTGCCGGAACTGGCGAGCACCTGCTGGTACTGCGCGTCGTCCGTCACCGCCGCCCGCTGCGCCGCGCGCACCTCGTTGACCCGGGTCTGGAGCTGCCCCTCGGTGATCCGCCTGCCCCCCACGACGGCCGCCGCACCGGGGTGCGAGTCGTCACCGCAGGCGGTGAGCAGCGGCGCCGCCGCGAGGAGTGCGGCGGACAGGACGAGCGCGGAACGACGGCGGCGGTGCAAGGAAACCTCCCGAGGAGCTTGTGCGGCGGTGCACAAAGTCTTGCGGTGATCGATGGTAGGCAGTGGCCCAGCTCAGGCCAACCCATTCGACCAACGATTCACCAGGTTTTCGGGCACCGCCGCCACCCCGGCGTTCCGGCGCGCCCCGTGCCGGGTGTCAGCCGGTGATGGCCACCGGGGCGTCCCACGCGTCACGGTCGACGGTGATGGTGTAGCCGCCGCGCGACTCCTTGCTGTTGACCATGTACTGGTGGGCGCGGCTGTGGCCGGTGAACTGGGTGGAGCCCCACGGCCAGTCGGCGGTCGTGGTGTTCTGCTTGTCCCACAGCGCGTACCAGAGGTTGCCCGGCAGGTCCGTCTTGTCCTTCGCCGTGGCGATGGCCTTGGCGCTGGAGCTGGTGAAGCCGTAGTAGCCCGCGCGGTACGTCTTGGCGCGCAGCCCCTTGTCGAAGGCGCGGACGTACGTCAGCACGGCGTCGTTGCACGACGTGTTCGTGACGTCGTACGACTCCATGTCGAGGTAGATCGCGCTGCCGGTCCTCATGCCGAGGGCGGACGCCTTGGCGACCGCGTCGGCGGCGTCGCTCGCGCCGAGGCTCGCCGCGGTGGACGCGCTGATCTTCTCGGGGCTGGAGCCGGTCTGGCAGGGCGGCTGGGCGCCGACGTAGAGCGGTATGAGCTTCCAGCCCAGCGCGCTCACCGTCTTGACCCAGGAGGCGGTGAGGTTGGGCTGGGCGCAGCCGCGGTTCTTCCCGCCGACGTAGACGGCGGCGGCGCCGTAGAAGCCGGTGTTCCATGCCTTCATGGCGGCGGCGGACGGCGCGGCGCAGGTGTCGAAGGCGCGCCCGGTGTAGGTCTTCTGGGCGGGCCAGGTGGTGGCCGCCATCGAGGTCTGCGCCGCGATGCCCGCACCGGCGGCGACGGCGACGCCGACGGCCCCCCACGTGATGTATCTGCGTTTCCTCGACTGCCGATGGCTTGACAAGGTCTACCCCACCCCTGGATGTGCGTTACATGAGCAGAAAAAACGCGCCAAAGGACACGAAACCCGAAGGTGACCTGAAGTGCGCGGCACGACGGGTCCCGGCGGGTGCGCCGCGGCCCGTCCCTGCGGAGGACACCGGACCGTGCAGGTCACACGTATCTCTCGGGACCCGCCAAACTCTACCCCCGCACCTGCCCCAGCCATTGCAGGGTCCGGCGGATCTCGGCCGCCAGCGGATGGGCCGGGCCGCGCAGCCTCTCCACGTCGCCCAGCAGACGCGCGAGGGTGTCGTGCGCGGCGGGGCGGTCGCCGAGGGCCAGCAGCAGATGGCCGATGCGGCGGCGCACGTCGTGGGCGAGCTCCGGGTCGCCGGCGACGTACTGGTTCTCGTAGTACGGCAGCAGCGAGCGGTACTCGGCGAGCGCGGCCGCCGGTTCGCCGAGCTGCTCCAGGCACTGCGCGGCCTCGTAGCGGTAGCGCAGGGACTGCGGGTCGGCGTGGCCCGCCTCGGTGGCGCGCTCGTCGGCGAGCCGGCGCAGTTCGGGCAGCGCGCGCCGGTACTGGCCGTCGTCCAGGAGCGTGGCCACGTACTGCTTGCGCAGGGTGCGCACCACCGGGGAGTGCTCGCCGTGCTGTTCGGCGGCGGCGGGCAGGATGGCGCCGAGGATGTCGACGGCCTGGGTGATGCGGCCCTCGCCGAGCAGGCGCTTGACCTCGTCGACCGCGGCGGCCACATCGGGTCTGTCGGGCATGGCGGCGACGGGGGCGGGCTGGGGCGCGGGCGTGCGCGCGCGGTCCGGCCAGGGGGCGTGCGGACGCAGGAAGGGGCGCGTGGGATCGAGCGGCGCCCCGGTGGGTGTACCGCGCGGCGGCAGCAGCGTCTCCAGGTGGTCGTACACCTCCTGCGCGGAGGCGGGCCGGTGCTGCGGGTCCTTGGCGAGCAGGCGCAGGACGAGCGCCTCCAGCGCCTCCGGCACCTCGGGGCGCAGCCGGCGCACGGGCAGCGGGGGCTCGTACAGATGGCGGTGCAGCACCCCGAGGGCCGTGGAGCCCGCGAACGGTACGTTGCCGCTGAGCAGTTCGTGCATCAGCACACCGAGCGCGTACAGGTCGGTGTACGGGCCGACCGCGCCGCCCATCGCCTGCTCGGGCGCCATGTAGGCGGGCGAGCCGATGGGGGAGCCGGTGTGCGTCAGGCGCGTGGTGTCGGTGTCCATGACGGACGCCACGCCGAGGTCGAGGACGGTGACGGTGCCGTCCTGCTTCACCATCACATTGCGCGGCTTGAGGTCGCGGTGGACGATCGGCACGGCGTGCACGGCGCTCAGCACGGCGCACAGCTGCGCGGCGACCGCGACCGTCCACGGCCACGGGTACGGGTCGTGCTCGGCGAGATGGTCGGAGAGGTCGGCGCCGTCGATGTACTGCATGACGAGGAACAGTTCGTCGCCCGCGGTGCCCGCGTCGTGCACGGTGACCAGGCCGGGGTGGTCGACCTGCGCGGTCACCCGGCACTCGCGCAGGAAACGGCGGCGCAGTTCGTCGGCCTCCTGGCCGGCCACCTTGTCGGGGCGCAGCAGTTTCACCGCGACGCGCCGGTCGAGCCGCCGGTCGTACGCCGTCCAGACCTGACCCATGCCGCCCTGTCCGATGAGCGTGGACAGTTCGTAGCGGTCGGCGACGACCCGTCCTGCCGCCACGGTCACCTTCCGCCCTCGTGGTCGCCCTGCTGGTGGTCGTCGTGGTGACCGTCGTGCTTGCGCAGGTAGTCGCTCAGCTCGTCGAGTTCGGCGCGCACCTGGTCGATGCGGGCGGGCGCGGGGCGCTGCGGAGGCGGCGGCGTGGTCGACAGCGGCGGCTGGGGCGCCTGCACCGGCGGCGGGGGTGTCCGCAGCGGGGGCTGGGGGACGGCGGGGATCGGGGTGTGGTGCATCGTCGTGGCGGGGTAGGGCGCCGGGGGCTGCGGATAGCCGTACGTCCCGGTGGTACCGCCCGCGCCGTAGGCCGCCCGGCTCAGCTGCTGGTAGTGCCGGATCTCGGCGGTCAGGAAGTACGCGGTCGTCGCCACCAGCGTGCCCAGCAGCAGGAAGAGGCCCAGCCAGCCGCCGGTGGTGTGGATCTCGTCGCCGGACTCGGAGCCGAGCAGCACCAGGCTGAGGACGTCGGCGGCCATCACCGCCACGAACAGGCCCCAGTCCAGCGACTTGCGCGTCACGATGGCCAGTCGCAGCAGCATCGTCCAGGCCAGGAAGCCGAGACTGCAGAAGGAGACCACTATGAGCAGCATGCGCAGCACGACCAGCCATCCGGTGGCGGGCGGCTGCTTCACCGGCGGTGTGTAGCCGTGGCCTTGCATGGCTGCTCCTGATGCCTGAGTAGAACGCGTGTGCGGGCGCGAGCCGTTTCCCGGCGCTCCGGGCAACGGCGTTCGAGCCATTGTCGCGTCGAGCGTATAGGTCCACACGGACAACTGGTCCGGGTTGTACCGAACCGTTGCCGTGCTGATCGCTTCCCATGACGTCGCAGGTGCCGGCGGGTACCGGCGGAGCCGGGGCTTCCGGGCGGGGTCAGGCGTGCGCCCCCCGGCGCGCGATGGCCGGTTTTACGCCGGTGTGGATGCGGGTGCGCGTACGGGGCGACACGCGCCCCGACGGCCGCCGATCACCGGCCGGCGGCCGTCAGTCCGGGGTCACCGTGCCGTCCGTCAGGCCGTCGTACATCCCGCGCACGAGCTGCTCACCCAGCCGTCCCGCATACCTGAGCGCGCGTTCGAACTCGTCGAGCTCCCGGAACCGCGCGCCGTAACGCCGCTGTTCGCCGAGCGGGACGCGGGGCAGCTGGAGGCGGCGCACGTCGAGGCGGGTGGCCGCGGACACGTAGCTGCTGGCCTGGCGGTTGTTGGCGGTGCCGCGCAGGAACCCGGCGAGGAACCACGGGTCGAGCGCCGCGGGATCCGGGCGCAGCAGTACGAGGTGGCGCCCCAGGGCGGCGCCGGCGGTCGTGTCGTCGATCACCCGCACGACCGAGCCGCCGCCGAGCACCGGGACGACGACATCGCCGGCCGCCGTGAGGACGGCCTCCTCGTCGCTCTCGGGCAGCGTCCCGGAAGGGGCGGTGCCCGCCAGGACGTCGGTGTCGGTGAGGACGGGCACGCGCGCGTTGCCGCCGCTTCCGCCGGTGCGCAGCAGCAGGGCGCCCCCGCGGGCGAGTTCACCGACGGTCGTGAGCGGCCGGCGGACGGGGTGGGCGGACTCGGCCGGTGGCGGGGTGAGGTCGGAGGTCAGCCGCAGGGTCTCGCCTAGGCGGTCCCGTACGGCGACGAGCTGCTCGGCACCGTCGGCCGCGGCGGGCGGGGGCAGATGGCGGGCCGGGGCGAGGTCGACGTCGTCGTCGAGGAGTTCGATGACCGGCACCGAACGGGCCGACCCCGGACGCTCGTCGAGCCGCCCGGCGCGGTCGAAGGCGCGCCAGGCGTCCAGGACGGTGTCCCGCACGGCCTGCCAGTCCGGGCCGCCGCGCCCCTCCGCGGCGAACCGGCCGGTGTCCACGAGCAGCACCTCGGGCTGCGCGGGCGCCGCACCGGGCCGCCGCAGCACCCACACGTGCAGCGGAATGTTGTACGGCGGCGCCGCCCCGACCGGCAGGGCCACCACGGCCCGCAGCGCGCCCCGGCGCAGCAGGTCGGCGCGGATACGGCGGCCCGAGCGGCGGGAGGCCGCGGCGGGCGGCATGAGCAGTACGGCGGTCCCGCCCTCCCTCAGCCGGGCGAGGGCGTGCTGCACCCAGGCCAGCTCGGACTCGGTGCGGGCGGGGAAGCCGTACTCCCAGCGGGCGTCGTAGGCGAGTTCGTCGTGCCCCCAGTTGCGCTCGTTGAACGGGGGGTGGCACAGCACGGCGTCGGCGCGCAGGCCCGGGTACGCGTCGGCGCGCAGGGTGTCACCGGCGGCGGCGCGCACCGCGGCCCGGGTGTGGAGGGCGAGACGGAGCGCGGTGAGGGCGGTGAGGTCGGGGGCGCTGTCCTGGGCGTGCAACTCCTGGCCGGGGCGGCCCGGGACGGCGCGGAGCAGTGCGCCGGTGCCGCAGGCGGGGTCGAGCACGCTGAGGGCGGGGCCGGCCAGGTCGGCCATGAGACCGGCGAGACCGGCGGGGGTCAGGGTGTACTGGCGCGGGTTGGCGTCGAGGTGCCGCCCGAGCAGGAACTCGAAGGTCTGGCGGGCCCCCAGCTCGGCGGCCAGTTCGGCGGCGCCGCGCAGCAGGGGGACGGAGGGGAGGAGCTGGGGGGCGGTGGGGGCGTGAACAGCGAGCGTGGTGTTCACAGCCCGTTGGGGGTTCACGCCGACCGGGGAGTTCACGCCGGGCGGGCGGTGCGGGCGGTTCACGGCGTGAAGGCCGCCGGCGGCGGGCGCGGAGTGCGCGCCGCCCGCCGCGGACGGCCCCGCAGGCACGGACGGAGCAGTCGTCGGCGACTGCGGCGACTGCGGCGACTGCGGCGACTGCGGCCACGATCCCGCCGACGGCGCTCCGAACCGCGCCCCCAGTACTCCCGTCATCGCCTCCGGCAGCATCGCCGCCAGCCGCTCGTCGGAACCGGCGCTCACGTCCAGCCACAGGGTGGGCCGCTCATGGATGAGCAGCAGGGCGCAGCCCGCGTGCACCAGGGCGGTGACCGGCCCTTCCGGATGTCCGGCGAGCCGCTGCCAGACCCGCTCGCGCAACGGCACCTCGGCGAGTTTCCCCTGCCCGCGCAGCCATGCCTCGACCGCGGCCAGCGCGAAGGAGGGGCTGGTCTCGGTGCCGCCGACCGGCTTGGGGAAGTCGGCGTGCCGGCGCCGCCAGTTGCTGACCGCGGCCCTGCCGACACCGGCGAGCCGTGCGATCCCCGCCGCGGTCACTTCCGTCGCGTTGTCCTGCATGCGCCACTTTCCTCGTACCCGCCCCGTGTGTGACGCCGAGCATACCGGGGAGGTAAGAGAATCCGGTTCACGGGCGTGTATCAGTCAACCTCTGTCATTGATGTTGACTCGGTTCACAGCTCACGCTGTCACTGACCCGCGAACGAGCGGTTGCGGATACTCCGGTGCCGGGAGCCCCTCCGTATCGGCCCGGCACGGCTCGGGCACCGCGCTCGCGGCCTGGTGCCGCGGCACTAGTTCGCGTGGAACCGTTCCGGGGCCTTGGTGGGGTTGCCGCCCGAGGGGAGGTTCTGGCCGGGGCAGGTGGACAGGACCTTCTTCATCGCGGCCTTCTCCGCCGAGGTGACCCACAGTCCGTACTTCTTCTTCACGGCGACCTGCGCGGCGACATACGTGCACCGGTACGACGTGTTCGGCGGCAGCCAGGTCGCCGTGTCGCCGTCGCCCTTGCCGCGGTTGGCGCTCGCGTCGACGGCGAGGAGGTTGAGGGGATCGTTGGCCAGGGCTATGCGCTTGCCGGCGTCCCAGTACTTGGCGCCCTTCTGCCAGGCGTCCGACAGGGCGACCAGGTGGTCTATGTCCACCAGGCTCCGCCCGCGCCGGTACGCCACCTCCTTGCCGGAGTACGGGTCCGGCTTCAGCGTCCCGGAGGACACCCGGCAGGTGCCGCCGGTGAACTTCACGTTCTTCAGGTCCCGCTTGAGGATGTCGTCCCGGGTGTCGCAGGAGTTCGAATCGGTGTCCGCCCAGGCGGTGCCGAAACGGGAACGCTCGTAGCCCGTCTTCGGGGCGCGGCCCTTGACGGTGAGGGAGTCCACGGCCGCGAGCGCCGCACCGCCGCCTCCGCCCGAACCGGATCCCGCGGTCGTGTCCGGCGAACTGCCGGATCCCGCGGTCATGTCCTTGCATCCCGCGAGCGTGCCCAGCAGCACGACGACGGCAGCGGCGGCGGCCGCCCCACCCTTCAGACGCGTCACGGCACGCCCTCCCCTGGAACTCCCCGGTCCGCCCTCCGTCCGGGCGGATGTCCACAGGTGTCACCGTAACCGCGAAAAGGCGTTCCACACGTGCCGCGGCCCGGACGAGGAGAGAGCCCCGCCCGGGCCGCGGCGCACGGCTGCCGGTGCGCCCGGACCTCCGTCACCCGTCTCCGGCCGTCACGACCCCAGGATCGACGCCAGGAACTCGCCCACCCAGCTGAGCAGTTCGCGGCCGACCAGCGGCTTGCCGCCCACCTTCGCCGTCTTGGGGCGCGGCACCAGGACCTGGTGGGCGGCCGGCTTGAGGACCGAGCCCGGGTAGAGGCGCTTGAGGCGCAGTTCCTGGGACTCGCGCAGCTCCACCGGCGCGAAGCGGATGTTGGTGCCCTGCAGGACGATCTCGCCGACGCCGCACGCGCGGGCCAGCATCCGCAGTCCCGCCACCAGCAGCAGGTTCTCCACCGGCTCGGGCAGCTTGCCGTAGCGGTCGGTGAGTTCCTCGCGGACCGCCTTGATGTCGTCCTCCGAGTTGGCGGAGGCGATGGCCCGGTACGCCTGGAGGCGCAGCCGCTCGCCGGGCGCGTAGTCGTGCGGGACGTGCGCGTCGACGGGCAGCTCGATCTTGACCTCCAGGGGCGGCTCCTCCTCGATCTCCCCGGTCTCCAGCTGCCGCCGGTAGTCCGCGACCGCCTCGCCGACCATGCGCACGTACAGGTCGAAGCCGACGCCCGCGATATGACCGGACTGCTCGCCGCCCAGCAGGTTCCCGGCGCCGCGGATCTCCAGGTCCTTCATCGCCACGTACATGCCCGCACCCATCTCCGTGTGCTGGGCGATGGTGGCGAGCCGCTCGTGCGCGGTCTCCGTGAGCGGCTTCTCCGGCGGGTACAGGAAGTAGGCGTACCCGCGCTCGCGGCCGCGCCCGACCCGGCCGCGCAGCTGGTGCAGCTGGGACAGGCCGAAGGTGTCGCCGCGTTCGACGATCAGCGTGTTGGCGTTGGAGATGTCGATGCCCGACTCGACGATCGTCGTCGACACCAGGACGTCGAACCTCTTCTCCCAGAAGTCGACGACGACCTGTTCGAGGGCCGACTCCGACATCTGGCCGTGCGCCGTGGCGATCCGCGCCTCGGGAACGATGTCGCGCAGCCGCGCCGCCGCGCGGTCGATGGACTCGACGCGGTTGTGGATGTAGAAGACCTGGCCCTCGCGCAGCAGTTCACGGCGTACGGCGGCACCGATCTGCCGCTCCTCGTACGGCCCGACGAAGGTGAGCACCGGGTGGCGCTCCTCGGGCGGGGTGGTGATCGTCGACATCTCGCGGATGCCGGTGACCGCCATCTCCAGGGTGCGCGGGATCGGGGTCGCCGACATGGTCAGGACGTCGACGTTGGCGCGCAGCTTCTTCAGCTGCTCCTTGTGCTCGACGCCGAAGCGCTGCTCCTCGTCGACGATGACCAGACCGAGGTCCTTGAACTTGGTCTCCGAGGCGAACAGCCGGTGGGTGCCGATGACGACGTCCACGGAGCCGTCCCTGAGGCCCTCCAGGACCGCCTTCGCCTCCGTGTCGGTCTGGAAACGCGACAGGGCGCGCACGTTGACCGGGAACTGCGCGTAACGCTCGCCGAACGTGCCGAAGTGCTGCTGCACCAGCAGCGTCGTGGGCACCAGGACGGCGACCTGCTTGCCGTCCTGGACGGCCTTGAACGCGGCGCGCACCGCGATCTCCGTCTTGCCGTAGCCGACGTCGCCGCAGATCAGACGGTCCATCGGGACCGACTTCTCCATGTCGTCCTTGACCTCGGCGATGGTGGTCAGCTGGTCGGGGGTCTCCGCGTACGGGAAGGCGTCCTCCAGCTCGCGCTGCCACGGCGTGTCGCCGCCGAAGGCGTGTCCGGGGGCGGCCATGCGCGCGCTGTAGAGCTTGATCAGGTCGGCCGCGATCTCCTTGACGGCCTTCTTCGCGCGCGCCTTGGTCTTCGTCCAGTCGGCGCCGCCGAGCCGGTGCAGGGTGGGCGCCTCACCGCCGACGTACTTGGTGATCTGCTCCAGCTGGTCGGTGGGGATGTAGAGCCGGTCGCCGGGCTGGCCGCGTTTGGCGGGCGCGTACTCGACGACCAGGTACTCGCGGGTGGCGCCCTGCACGGTGCGCTGTGCCATCTCGATGTAGCGGCCGACGCCGTGCTGCTCGTGGACGATGTGGTCGCCGGCCTCCAGGGTGAGCGGGTCGATGCTCTTGCGGCGCCGGGCCGGCATCCGCGCGCCGTCGCGGCCCGCGGCCTTCTGGCCGGTCAGGTCGGTCTCGGTGAGGACGGCGATCCTGAGCCGCGGGTCGACGAGACCGTTGTCGATCGAGCCGCACGACACGTGCACGACGGACGGGGACAGTTCACCGAGGTCCGGGTCCAGGCGGGCGGCGATGCCCTCGCCGCCGAGCACCTCCGCCGTACGGGACGCGGGGCCGTGGCCCTCGGTGACGAACACCGTGCGCCAGCCGTCGGCGAGCCACCCCTTGGTGTCGGCGAGGGCTCGCGCGGTGTCGCCGCGGTAGGCCTCCGGCGCGCGCATGCCCAGCTTCAGGGTGTCGGAACCGGCGCCGAGGTCGAAGGTCTCGTCGGCGGCGAACGGTGACACCGACCACCACATCATGTCGAGTTCGCGCGCGCGGTCCCGTACGTCCGCGATGGACCACAGGGACGCCGCGCCGACGTCGATCGGGGCCTCGCCGCCGCCCGCGGTGGCCGCCCAGGACGCCTGGAGGAACTCCAGCGAGGTGGCCACGAGGTCACTCGCCCGCGTGCGCACCCGCTCCGGGTCGCAGACGACGGCCATCGCGCCGCCGGGCAGCACGTCCAGCAGCAGTTCCATGTCGTCGACCAGGACGGGCGCCAGGGACTCCATGCCCTCCACGGCGATCCCCTCGGCGATCTTGCCGAGCAGTTCCCCGAGTTCCGGGTGCTGTTCGGCGAGGGCACGCGCGCGCGTGCGGACGTCGTCGGTGAGGAGCAGCTCACGGCACGGCGGCGCCCACAGGCCGTGCTCGGCGACCTCCAGGGAGCGCTGGTCGGCGACCTTGAAGTAGCGGATCTCCTCGATGTCGTCGCCCCAGAACTCGACGCGCAGGGGGTGTTCCTCGGTGGGCGGGAACACGTCGAGGATGCCGCCGCGCACGGCGAACTCGCCGCGCTTCTCGACCAGTTCGACGCGTGCGTACGCGGCCGCCGCGAGCGCCTCGACCACGGTGTCCAGGTCGGCCGTGCCGCCCGTCCGCAGGGCCACGGGTTCCAGGTCGCCCAAACCCTTGACCTGGGGCTGGAGCACGGACCGCACCGGCGCGACGACGACCTGGACCGGGCCGGTGGCGGGGTCGCCGGGGGTCGGGTGGGCCAGGCGGCGCAGTACGGCGAGACGGCGGCCGACGGTGTCGCTGCGCGGGCTGAGCCGCTCGTGGGGCAGCGTCTCCCACGACGGGTACTCCACGACGCCGTCGGCCGGCAGCAGCGTGCGCAGGGCCGCCGCCAGGTCCTCGGCCTCCCGGCCGGTCGCGGTCACCGCGAGCACCGTACGGCCGGTCTCGCGGGCCAGCGCGGCCACGGTGAAGGGACGTGCCGCCGGGGGGCCGACCAGGTCGACGTGCATCCGGTTGCCGTCGGTGGCCGCCTTGATCGCTTCCGCGAGGGCGGTGTCCTTGACGACGGCGTCGAGCAGACCGTGCAGGCTCATGGAGGGGGCTTTCGTCCGAGGGTGCGGGGGTTCGGTGTTGCGGGGTTCCGGGTTGCGGGAGGTCAGGGTCGCGGGTCAGGAGTACGGGATTCGGGCGGGGTCCGCCGGGTTCCCGAGGCCGGGTCGGAGGAGAGCGGGCAGCACGAACAGCCCGACACGTCCGGCGGGGCGGGGGTCTCCAGCCTACGACGCCGCCCCGGCGTGCGCCGGGGCCTGTGGATAACTCGCCGCTGTCCCCGCGCTACACCCCGTGGACGGCTCCGTACGCACCCCTGCCCCCGGTACGGCCCCGGCCACCCGTCCGTAGGAGCGCGCCGGACCGACCGCCTCCTCCCCGCCGCAACGCCGACGGGCCCGGTGCCGGGAAGCCCCCCGTAGGCTTCCCGGTACCGGGCCCGCGCCCGCCGTGCGATCGGCACCCCCTGCGGGGGGCGACCTCCGGCCGGCCCCCGCAGCGGCGGCTACTCCGTCGCGATCGCGTTGAGGACGTTCATCCGTCCCGCCCGGAACGCCGGTACCAGGGCGGCGAACAGGCCCACGAAGGCCGAGCCGAGGAAGACCGCGGTGATCGTCGGCCAGGGGATGTCCAGCATGTTCAGGCCCTGGAGCGCCAGCAGCTTCTGGGCGGCGGCGCCCCAGCCCATTCCGAGGCCGAGGCCGAGGAGCGCGCCGAACAGGGCGATCACGACCGACTCCAGGCGGATCATGCGGCGCAGCTGGCGGCGGGAGAGGCCGATCGCCCGCATCAGGCCGATCTCACGGGTCCGTTCGACCACCGAGAGGGCCAGGGTGTTCACCACGCCGAGGATCGCGACGATGATCGCCAGTGCCAGCAGGCCGTAGATCATGTTCAGCAGCTGGGCGATCTGGTCCTTGAACGACTGCTTGTAGTCGGTCTGGTCGCGGACCAGGTACTGCGGGTAGTCGTGCAGCGCGGACTTCAGCGCCTTGTAGGCGGCGGCCTGCTGTCCGGGCTCGGCGTTGGCGAAGAGGATCTGGTCGAGCGGCAGCTTGTCGGCGGGCACGTACTTCTCGAGCGTCGAGGTCGCGGTGTACATCGAGCCCTTGTCGATCATGACGTCGCTCTTGGTGATCGCGCGGACCGTGAGGCGGGCCGTGGCGCCGTCCTTGAAGGCGACGGAGATCGTGGAGCCCAGGTGGATGCCGTGCGCCTCGGCGAACTTCTCGTGGACGGACATGGAGTCCGGCCGGTAGGCGTCCGCGAGCTTCCCGTCGGCCGTCTCGGCCCGCAGGTCGTCGGCGTAGGTCGGGTCGGCCGCGGCGAGGTCCTGGCCCTTGACGGTCTTGCCGTCCGGGGTCGTGAAGTCCGCCGCGATGTTCCGGTACTCGGTGACGTGGGTCAGTCCCGGCGTCCGCTTGACCGCCCGGGTGGCCTCCGGGGTGATCAGCACACCGGAGTCGTTGACGACGATGAAGTCGGTGCCGACGGTCTTGTCGAACTGGTCCATCGCCGAGGCGATCATGGAGGAGCCGACCACCGACAGACAGGCGACCAGCGCCAGGCCGATCATGAGGGCCGCGCCGGTGGCACCGGTACGGCGCGGATTGCGCAGCGCGTTGCGTTCGGCGAGGCGGCCCACGGGGCCGAAGACCCGCAGCAGGACCGCGCCGAGCACCCGGACCACACCGGCCGCCAGCAGCGGGCCGACGGCCACGAAGCCGAGCAGGGACAGCACCACGCCCAGGGCGAGCCACCCGGAGCCCGTCGCCGCCTTGTCCGCGGTGGCGGCCAGGTACAGGCCGTACGCCCCGCCCGCCGTGAGCAGGAGGCCGAGCACGGCGCGGACGGCGCCCGCGCGGCCGTCGGCCGGGGTGCCCGCGTCCCGCAGCGCGGCCATCGGGGAGACCTTGCCGGCGCGCCGGGCGGGCAGATAGGCGGCGAGGACGGTGACGACGACGCCGAGCACCACGCCGACCACCGGGGTCGTCCAGGCGACGGTGAGGTCGTCGGTGGACAGCTCCATGCCCATCTGGCTCATCAGCTTCATCAGGCCGACCGCGATGCCGACACCGGCGCCGACGCCCAGCACCGAGCCGACGACCCCGAGCAGCAGCGCCTCGACGAGCACGGATCGGTTGACCTGCTTGCGCGAGGAACCGATGGCCCGCATCAGGCCGAGTTCCCGGGTGCGCTGGGCGACCAGCATGGAGAACGTGTTGACGATCAGGAAGATGCCGACCAGCAGGGCGATCCCGGCGAAGCCCAGCAGCGCGTACTTCATGACGTCCATGAAGCTCGCGACGCTCTTCTGGTTGGCGTCCGCGATCTCCTTGCCGGTGCGGACGCGGTAGTCGCCGCCCAGGGACGCCGCCACGTTCTTCTTCAGCTGCGTCTGGGTGACGCCGCCGGCCGCCATGACCTCGACGTTCGTGTAGACGCCGGTCCGGCCGACCAGGGCCCGCTGCGCGGTCGGGGTGTCCAGGTAGAACATCGCCGCACCGGGGTTGGTGACGTCGAACTTCGCGATGCCGGAGATCCGCGCGGTGTGCGTGCCGACCGCGCTGATCAGGCCGATCCGGTCGCCGAGCTTCAGGTGGTGCTTGCGTGCGGTGTCGGCGTCGACCATGACCTGGCCGGAGCCGTGCGGCGCGGCACCGTCGGTGATCTTCATGGTGCGGGCGTCGTTGCGGTTCCAGCTGCCGACGATGGTCGGGCCGCCGCTCTTGGGCGAGAGGCTGTCCTTGTTCGCGTCGACGACGGTCACCGAGGTGGAGAACACCGTGCCCACGGCCCACTGCACGCCCTGCGCCCGGCGCGCGCCGTCGACCACGGAGGCCGGCATGACCGGCGGCTTGCCGGTGTCGGAGGTGGTCTCACCGGTGTCGGAGGCGCCCTTGGGGCTCACCTGGACATCGGCCGAGGTGGCCTGGAACAGCTTGTCGAAGGTGGTGTTCATGGTGTCCGTGAACACCAGCGTCCCGCACACGAACGCCACCGACAGCAGCACCGCGACCGCGGACAGGGCCATGCGCCCCTTGTGCGCGAAGAAGTTGCGCAGGGAGGTCTTCAGCACCGTCATGACGTACGCCCCCGCGCGTCGAAGTCCTTCATGCGGTCGAGGACCTGATCGGCCGTCGGCTGGAGCATCTCGTCGACGATGCGGCCGTCGGCGAGGTACAGCACGCGGTCCGCGTACGACGCGGCGACCGGGTCGTGGGTGACCATCACGATGGTCTGGCCCAGCTCGTCCACGGACGTCCGGAGGAAGCCGAGCACCTCGGCGCCGGCGCGCGAGTCGAGGTTGCCGGTCGGCTCGTCACCGAAGATGATCTCCGGGCGGGCCGCCAGGGCGCGGGCCACGGCGACCCGCTGCTGCTGACCGCCGGACAGCTGCGCCGGGCGGTGCTTGAGCCGGTCGGCGAGACCGACGGTCTCCACGACCCGTCCCAGCCACGCCTTGTCGTACTTACGGCCGGCGATGTCCATCGGGAGCGTGATGTTCTCGAGCGCGTTCAGCGTCGGCAGCAGGTTGAACGCCTGGAAGATGAAGCCGATCCGGTCCCGGCGCAGCTGCGTGAGCTTCTTGTCCTTCAAGCCGGTTATCTCGGTCTCGTCCAGGTAGATCTGGCCGCTGGAGACGGTGTCGAGGCCCGCGAGGCAGTGCATCAGCGTCGACTTGCCGGAGCCCGACGGCCCCATGATCGCGGTGAACCGGCCGCGGGCGATGTCCACGTCGACATGGTCGAGGGCGACGACGCGGGTCTCCCCGGCCCCGTATGCCTTGACGACCTGCCGCGCTCGCGCGGCGACGGCCGTACGCTCTCCAGTACCCCCGTGCCTGGGAATGGTCACAGCCGAAGTCACGGTACATCTCCTATGTCGGTCAACGAGTGATATGCGTAGGCGCACATGCTGAAGTGATCAGCGGTCAGTGGTCGGTGTGGTCGGCCGGCGCCCGGTCCCGGTGCCGTCTCCTCGACGACACCGACGAGTCTTCCGTCCCGGGGCCCGCGGCGCGCTGGTGCGGAGCCCCGTCTTCTGCTGGGGAAAACCCCACCCCCGTCGGTTCGGTCAGCCACCCCCCAGCGGCGTAAAGCCAGGTTAAGGAGCGCACCCCGCCCGTCTCGTCCTCCGCCGGGACGACCGTTCCCCGACCCTTGATGAGGAGCTACCCCTAGGGGCTTTCCACCCCCGGGCGGAGGCCGCCTCAGGGTCGCCGCCACTTCGGCCCGGCCCGACCCGGCCCGACCGGCCCGACCGGCCTGACCCGCCCCACCCGGCCCGACCGAGCCACCCGGCGCACCCGAGCCACCCCAGCCCCCGGCCTGCCGCGCGGGACGGCCGACGCGCCCCCGGACGCCCCGCTCGCCGTACCGCTCGCGGCCGGGCCGCCGTCTCACTCGGCGGGCGCGCGTCCTGCCAGGGACGACAGGCTGCCGAGGACACGATCCAGTTCCGCGCGTACCTCGTCCGACCGCTCACCGTGCTCACGCAGCGCCCGCTCCGTCTCCCGGGCGATCAGCTCCTGCCGGGCCCTCGCCTCGGCGAGCACCGCCGCCGCGCGTACCCGCGCCGCCTCCTGGACCCGCCCCGCCGACTCCTGCGCCGCCCCGAACACCCGCCGCGCCTCGGCGAGATCCGCCTCGGCGCGCGCCAGCGCCCGGGCGTGGTGGGCGTCGAGCGCCGCGGCCCGCCCGACGGCCTCCCGGTCGGCCGCCGCCCACCGCCCGGCATGCTCCTTCCGCTGCCCGGCCAGCAGTTCCGACGTACGCCGGCGCGCCTCACGGAGCACGGCCAGCGCCTCACCGCGCCCCGCCTTCACCTCCCGGCGCGCCGTCACCCGTACCTCGTCCGCCTCGGCGCGTGCCGCCAGCAGCCGCGCCCTGGCGTGCTCCTCGGCCTGGGCGCGTACGGCCTCCGCGCGCGGTCTCACGGCCTCCCGTACGCCCTCGGCGCGCACCCGCGCCTCCTCCGCACGGCGCTCGGCCTCCTGCCGCGCTCCCCTCACCACGTCCCACGCCTCCTCGCGCGCCAGCTCGAGGACGCGCCGGGCGCGCTCCCCCAGCGCGTGGTACGACTGCGGCGCGAGCCCCGCCACGACCGCCCTCAGCCGCTCCAGCTCCGCCTCCATGTCCCTGGCCAGCACCGTGAGCCGGGCGGCGCGCTCCCAGGCGGCGTCGCGGTCCTGCCCGAGCGCCTCGGTGAACGCGTCGACCTGCTCGGGGCGGTAACTCCGCCTCCACCGCGCCCCGAAGCCGTTCCACGTCACCCGCGGGCTGCTCATCCGGGACCTCTCTCCATCCGAAAAGGCGCGAAATGAGATGACGATTAACGCTTCGTCACTTCGCGCATATTGTGATGGATCGCGATCCGGCAGACATGACGTGACACTCCGCGGGCGGGGCGCGGCCGCCGTCCGTACGCACACGACAGGGCCGGGCCCGGTCAGACGACCGGGCCCGGCCCTGTTCGACGATCCGCCGGTCCGCCGGTCCGCAGGATCGACGGGTCAGCAGCTCACCGGCGCTTCAGAGCAGTCCGTCCCACATCTGCTCCAGCAGCACCGACCACCAGCTCTCCGGCGACCCCAGCGCCGCCGGGTCCAGCGACGCCAGCTGCGCCTGGAAGTCGACGGTCCAGCGGCCCGCCTGCTCCTGGTTCAGTCCGTACCGCAGCCGCCACATCCGGCCCAGCAGCGCCAGGCAGCGCGCGAACTCGGGCAGCCCCGTGTTCACGAACTGGGGCGGCACCGGAGCACCGCCCGGCCCGGCCTCCACGGGCACCGCCACGATGTTGGCCGTGCCGTACTGCACACAGACCGCCTTGCCGAAGTCGGTGCCCATCACGAGGTACGACCCCGCGTCCACGGCGGCCTGCACCCCCCGCTCCTGCGCCAGCTCCGCCAGGGTCGGCACCGGACGGCCCGGCTGGGCCTGCGCCCAGAAGAACGGACCCAGGTCCAGCGGCAGCCCCGCCACCACCAGCGTGTGCGCCACCACCGGCGGCACACCCTGCCGGGACACCGCGGCCTGCTCGAACCGGAAGACCCCCGGCCCGAACGCCGCCCCCAGTTCCTGCGCGATCCCCTCCGGCGGGATCGGCGGCGCGGGCTGCACCGGCGGCACCGGCACCCGCACCGGCGCCTGCCGCGCGGGACCGTCCGCCACCTGGTGCAGCTCGCCCTGGTGCGCCAGCAACTGCTGCATGCCCTGCTGGCGGCTCGCATGATCCGTGCCGTACGGCGCGATGCTCGTGATGCGCGCCTGCGGCCACTGCTCCCGGATCATCCGCGCGCAGTACGCGCCCGGCAGCTCGCACGACTCCAGCTCCGTGTGCAGCTCCAGCACCTGGTCCGGCGGCACGTTCATCCCGCGCAGCTCGTGGAAGATCTGCCACTCCGGATGCGGAGTGCCCGGCGCCGAACGCCGGATCAGCTGCTGCTCCGACCCGTCCTGCGCCCGGAAGCGCAGCACCGCCTGATACCCCGGGCCGACCATGGGCATCGCCTGCTGCTGCGGATAGCCGTACGCGGGAGGCTGCTGACCCGGCATCGGCTGACCCGGCACGTGCGGGCCCTGCATCGGCGGGCCCTGCATGGGTGGACCCTGCATGGGCTGACCGGTCATCGGCCGGCCCGGCACGGGCGGCGGACCGGGCGGTACGGCGCCGGGCGGCATCCCGGGCATCCCGGGGGCGGGCGGCGGCGGAGGCGCGCCGGGGGTGCCCACCGCGGGCCCGGCCAGCATGGTCTCCGCGTAGTGCACGGTGCCGGGGGCGCCGGGCACGCCGGGCGGCTGCGGGGCACCGGGGCCCATGGGGTTCGGGTTGGCCAGCATCGTCGCGGCGTGGTGGACACCGCCCGGGGGCGTACCACCGGGCGGGTTCGGCGCGCCAGGCGCATCAGGGACGCCCGGGGCACCCGGACCCGCCGGGGTCTCCGGTCCGCCGGGGCCGAGCGACGACACCAGTTGCGTCGGCTGGTACCCGCCCCCGGGAGCGCCCGGTGCGGGCGGCGGCGGGGGCGTGCTCCCGTGCGGGGCGCCGGGCACGCCGGGCGCACCGGGCACCGGCGGAGGCGGCGGGGGCGTGCCCGCGCCGCTCCGGCGGGCCCGCGCGGGCGGCGGGGCCTTGCTCGTCGCGGCGTCCGCGATGTCCTCGGCGTTCGGTGCGAGGCGCCGCTCGGGACCGCCGGGGTCGCCGGGGGCGCCCTGCGGATAGCCGTACGACGGCGCGGGCGGGGCCGGAGGCGGCGTACCGGGACCGCCCGCCCCGGGCGGGGCCATGGGATAGCCGTACGACGGCGCGGCAGGCGGCGGAGGCGGCGGCGCACTGCCCAGCGGCGCACCCGGCGCACCCGGCGTGCCGGGCATCCCCGGTGACGGCGTGTCCGGCTGCAACGCACGCGCGCGCGTGGTGGGCGGCAGCTGGCTGCCCCCCGGGAGCAGCGCCGTCCGCGCCTCCGGCGGCGTGTCCGACCGGTGGTCCGACGGAGCGTCCTCGGGCACCTCGGCCAGCGCCGACGCGAACACCGTCTCGGGCAGCGGCACCGAACGGTCCTCACCCGCGTCCGCGTTGGTGTCCGTGCCCGCCCACGGCGTCGCCCCCGCCGGCACCGCCGCCGCACCCGGCACCCCGGCGGCCGGCGGCCACACGGCACCGCCCCCCGCCGTACCGGACCCGGCACCCGGCGGCCGGTCGGCGGGCTCGGCACCCGCCCCGTAAGCCGCACCCGGAACCGGAGCCGGAGCCGGACCCGCACCCGGGCCGCCGGCACCGCTCACCGGCACCCCGGCCTGCGTCTCCGGCAGCGCACCGCCACCGGGCCGCCCGGCACCGGAGGAGACCGGCGAGCCCCCGGCCCCCGTCCTGGACGTACCCGGGCCCCCGCCGCCCCTGCGGTCGGGGATCCCCAGCTTGTCCGCCGCCTCCTGCAACCACTCCGGCGGCGACAGCAGGAACGACGTCTGGTTCAGATCCACCCGTGCCGGAGCGGGCGGCGCCACCGGCGGACCGGCGTCGTCCGGACGGCCGTACTCCTCCTCGTACCGGCGGATCACCTCGCCCACCGGCAGCGCCGGCCACAGCGTGGCCTCCCCGCTGTCCCGGGCGATCACCAGCCGCTGCCCGCCCCCGTCCGAACGCGGGCCCTCCGGACGGTCCTCCGCCCACACCACGAACCCGAGCTCGAACTCCCGCACCCGCACCTCACGGTGCTGGTACGCGGGCACGTCCCCGTTGACCCATTCCTCGGCGCGCTCCTGCGCCTGCGCGAACGTCACCATCGCCGAGCTCACTCCCCCACCGAAGAGACGGGGACAGCGTGTGCGAAACCGCCGTCCACCATCAGATTCGCCACCGTCTCCAACTCCGGCGGAGAACCCGCCAGCCGCGACAGGAAGGCGTCGAAGTCCTCACCGCACGGCAGCAGCAGCCGCTCCACCCGCTCCGGCTGCGACCACGACGGATCCACGTCCCGCGCGTCGTCGTACGCGCAGAACCACACCGAACCGGCCCGCTGCCCGCGCACCTTCACCGCCAGCAGCCCGCCCTGCACGAAACCGATCCCCAGGTAGTCCTTGGTGAGATGGTCGCGCAGACACTTGTTGACGTAGACGAGATCGTTGACGGCCGCCTCGTCCCGCACCGTGAAGAACGGCTGGTCGATCAGCAGCCCCAGCTCCGCGTACAGCGCCGTCCCCACCGGCGCGCAGCCGCCCGCCGCCTTGAGGAAGGACCGGTACGGGCCCGGCAGCCGGTAGCCCAGATCCTCCTCCACGCCCTGCACCTGCTGCTCCGTCACCGCGACCAGCGACTTCGGCAGCCCGAAATGCGCCGGACGCGTCTCCTGGAGCGGCCGCGTACCCCGCTTCAGCTGGTCCACGTTCGCGGTCGCTATCCCGCCGTGATGCCTCAGCAGCGCCTTCACGTCGACGGGGACCAGTTCGAGCCGCCGTGAACCCGCCACGTGGTGCCACGTCCAGCCGTGCGGCGTCGCCACGTCCGGCACCGTGTCCCACAGGTCGTGTCCGGTGGCCGCGAGCGCCGCGTTCGCCGACACGTAGTCCGTCAGCCGCAGTTCGTCGACCCCGAAGCCCTCCGGCGGCTCCGCGATCTCCACGGCCGCGCGCGCGTAGGGGGAGAAATCCGGGTAACCGTGCTCGTCCACCCGCACCCCCCTGGGATGACGTGCCGCCCGGACCGGATCCGGGAAATGCACGACCTGCCCGGCGTAGGCCGCGTTCGGCGGCGCGGCTTGTCCCCCGGCCTGGCGGCCGGGAGGTGCCCCCAGCCCGAGCCGACCTGTCGTCATGGCGGTTGCCCCCTGCGGCGCTCTGTACGGACCGACTTCACCATCCGTAATGACCACGTCTGGCGCACTACGGCCCGTATGGACTGTCTCCGACGCGTTGACCGCGCGGATCGCGGTGCCGACAGCCTATTCGCTACGCCGACACAGGTCACCGGCCCTCCACTTCCGTGACCTGCCGTCACCCTGCCGTGACAGCCCGCCCAAACCCGGGCGTGTCGCACGCCTCAGTTAACGCAGCCGCCACGGGATTTGGCACCCTGTGGACTCCGGGGCATGCTCGGGAGGGAATGACGATCATGAACGCGACGCAGACGGGAACACGCACAGGGGCCCCCGAGCCACCGCACGGCGGCACCTCGGGCACCCCGCACACCGGTATGCCCGGCGCCCGGCGCACCGGCACCGCCGCGGATCCGCACGCCCCAGGCCCCACGGCCGCGGGCCCCCCGGGCACCGGTGACCCCCGGGTCGGCTGGAGCGCCGCCGACGCCCGCACGGCCCCCGCCCTCCACCACCGCCGCGACGGCATACTCCCCACCGTCGCCGCCGCCCTCTCCGTACGCGGCGCCACCCTCACCGGCACCGCCGCCCGCGGCGACCAGCCGCCCCCGCTCCACCCCCTCGTCCAGGACTTCCTCGACACGCTCACCAGCGCCCAGCGCGACCGCTTCACCGGGCGCTGCGCCGAGACCATCCTCGTCTCCCGCCACATCACCGCCGCCGACGCCACCCGCAGCAAACGCGCCGCGCGCAAACCCATGACCAACGGCGAAGCCCGCAAGATCCTCAAGCAGGCCAAACTCACCACCCGTCACATCCGCGAGGACGGCGACCCCCTGCACGGCGCCTTCGCCGCCCCCTGCCGCGCCTGCGCCGCGCTCACCGCCCACTTCGGCGTCCGCGTCGTCGACCCCACGGCGGCAGCCGGCTGAACGCCCGCCCCCGCACGCACGTACAGCACGTACAGCACGTACAGCACGTACAGCACGTACAGGACAACCCAGGCACGAAGATCGAAGAGCAGATGCACACGGACCGCACCTCGCCCCCCAAGCTCTCAGCTCCGTTCGAGCAGGGGGTACCCCCATCCCGCTTCGCCGTCCCCGTCGACGCCGCCCTGCGCGCCGCGGGCTGGGTACCCGGACGCTGGGACATACAGCAGGCCGAGAGCTGGGCCGACACCCTGCGCGGCCACATCTCGCCCGCCGGGCATCTGCACGCCGTCTTCCCCGCCGCCGTGGAGGCCTGGGCCGAGTTCGGCGGGCTGCGCATCACCCCGGCCGGCCCCGGCCGCCAGGTGGCCCCCGTCCACGTCCATCTGGACCCGATGCACGGCCTCCACCTCGCCCGTACCCTCAGCGACCTCGGCCGCGCCCTCGGCGCCGAGGTCAGCCCGCTCGGCGCGGAGACCGAGACGCACGCCGTGCTCGCCATCGACGCCGTGGGCCGCGTCTACGCCCTCGACCACACCGGCGACTGGTACCTCGGCCCCGACATCGACCACGCCCTCACGGTCCTCGTCTCCGGCATAGCACCCGCACGCCTCACCGCAGGCTGACGCCCCGCCCAGGGCGCCGCGCCGGACGTGACCCCACACCGGCCCCGGCGCCACGCCGAAGCACCGCACCGAAGCCCCACACCGGCCCCGGCGCGCCCCGGCGCCGGGCCCTACGCCGCCGGGATGACCGCCGACACCCGGAACCCGCCGGCGTCCGTGGGCCCCGACACGAACACCCCGCCCAGGGCCAGCACCCGCTCCCGCATCCCGACCAGGCCGTTGCCGCCGGACGGCAGCCCGGCCGCCTCCGCCGCCGAGGGCTCCGGCGGCGGTTCGTTCTCGACCTGCATCGCGATCTCGGACACCCGGTGCGCCAGCCGTACGTACGTCTTCGCGCCCGCCGCGTGCTTGTGCACGTTCGTCAGCGCCTCCTGCACCACCCGGTAGGCCGTCTGCTCGATCTCCCGCGCGTACGACCGCGCGTCACCCTGCACCGACAGGTCCACCGCCATCCCGGCGGCCGCGGACTGCCCGACCAGCTCGTCCAGTTCCGACAGACAGGGCCCTTCCTCACGGCCGTGGGCCGAGTCCGCCGCCGCCGCGGCCGCCGCGCCCACCGCGGCCAGCGGCAGGCCGGCGGCCTCCGGCACCCGCCGCACCCGCCCGTCGGCGCCGCCCCCGCCGCTGCCGCTTCCACTGCTGCCGCTGCGCAGGACGCCGAGCATCTCCCGCAGCTCGGTCAGCGCCTGCCGCCCCATGTCACCGACCAGGGCGGCGTTCTTCACGGCCTTGTCGGGATCCTTCCGGGCGACGGCCTGGAGCGCCGCCGCGTGCACGACCATCAGACTCACCCGGTGCGCGACGACGTCGTGCATCTCGCGCGCGATCCGGGTCCGTTCCTCGTTACGGGCCCACTCGGCCCGCTCCTCCGCCCGCTCCGCGAGCAGCATCAGCTCCCGCTCCAGGCTGTCGGCACGCTCCCGCAGGCTCTCCATGAGCCGACGCCGGGCGCCGACGTACAGCCCGAGCAGCACCGGCGGCGCCGTCAGCCCCAGCGCGGTCGTGATCGAGGCGAACGGGACGAACCAGTCACCGATGGTCCAGTCGCCCCGCGCGATGTCCTGCCGCGCGCGCACGAACGTCACGATCATCGTGCCGACCATCGCCATCCCGGCCAGCGCCGCGACGATCCGCCGGGGCACCTCGGCCGCGGCGAGCGTGTAGAGGCCGACGATGCCCATCAGGAAGCCCATCTGGGCGGGCGTGACGGCGATCGCCACCAGCACCACCGCGATGGGCCACTTCCGCCGGACCAGCAGCACCGAACCGGCCAGCACCCCGAACACGATCCCGGCCGACAGCGGGATCCCCGCGTCCCGGGCGAACGGGATGCCCTCCAGACCGCACTCCAGCGCCGACGCCACCGCGAGACTCCCGTCGAGCACCGCACCGCGCCACCGCACCCACCACCACGGCCCGGTCAAAGCCGCGGAGTGGTCTGCCCCCGTCGTGGTCATGCGTCCCAGCCTACGGTCGCCGGGGGGATCTTTTCCGGTGAGTTTCACCTTCATGCCTACACCACCCGCCGTAACCGGATCACAGCCGAAATTCCCCGCTGTGCCGCACGCCCACGGTCGCCCCAAGCACTTCCCCACCCCGTCGCACCGAGGGCCGGTGGTACGGCATAGTAGGTGCCGCGACCTCGACAGACCGTAAGATATGTCCGTTTGAGGATGCTGAACACTCCCCTGTGGTGTAATCGGCAACACGGGTCACTTTGGATGATTTGTTCCAGGTTCGAGTCCTGGCAGGGGAGCTTTTCGGAACCGGGTCCTGACACCTCCGTCAGGGCCCGTTCGCATGTCCGCTCTTCGAACACCCCGGCTATCCTGCGGATGTCCCCCCACAGCACACCCATCCACAGCCGAAGGGCAACTCCGTGAGCGCCAACCGCCCGGCAGCCGTCGTCGTACTCGCAGCGGGTGAGGGCACCCGTATGAAGTCCTCCGTGCCGAAGGTCCTGCACGAGATCTGCGGCCGATCCCTGGTGGGCCATGTGCTCGCCGCGGCCCGCGAACTGGACCCCGAGCACCTGGTCGTCGTGGTCGGGCACGGCAGGGACAAGGTCACCGCGCATCTCGCCGAGGCCGACCCGCGGGCCCGCACGGTCGTGCAGGCGGAGCAGAACGGGACCGGGCACGCCGTCAGGATCGCGCTGGAGGAGCTCGGCGGCGCCGTCGAGGGGACCGTCGTGGTGGTGTGCGGTGACACGCCGCTGCTGACCGGGGAGACCCTGCGGACGCTGACCGCCACGCACACCGGCGACGGCAACGCGGTGACCGTGCTGACCGCCGAGGTCCCGGACGCCACCGGCTACGGCCGGATCGTGCGCGACGGGGCGACCGGTGCCGTCACCGCGATCGTCGAGCACAAGGACGCCACGGAGGAGCAGCGGGCGGTCCGGGAGATCAACTCCGGGGTGTTCGCGTTCGACGGGCAGCTGCTGGCGGACGCGCTGAAGAAGGTGCGGACGGACAACAGCCAGGGCGAGGAGTACCTGACCGACGTCCTCGGGATCCTCGGCGGTGCCGGGTACCGGGTGGGGGCCTCGGCGGCCGGTGATCATCATGAGATCGCCGGGATCAACAACCGGGTGCAGCTCGCCGAGGCGCGGCGGATCCTCAACGACCGGCTGCTCACGCGCGCGATGCTCGACGGTGTGACGATCGTCGACCCGGCGACGACCTTCGTCGACGTGACGGTGACCTTCGAGCAGGACGCCGTCGTGCATCCGGGGACGCAGCTGCACGGCACCACTCATCTGGGCGAGGGCGCGGAGGTCGGGCCGAACAGCCGGCTGCGGAACACCCGGGTGGACGCCGGGGCGCGGGTGGACAACACGGTGGCCGACGGGGCGCACGTCGGGCCGCAGGCGACGGTGGGGCCGTACGCGTATCTGCGGCCGGGGACGCGGCTGGGGCTGAAGGCGAAGGTCGGTACGTACGTCGAGACGAAGAACGCGTCGATCGGCGAGGGGACGAAGGTTCCGCACCTGTCGTACGTGGGGGACGCGACGATCGGTGAGTACACGAACATCGGCGCTGCCAGCGTGTTCGTGAACTACGACGGGGAGAACAAGCACCACACGACCGTCGGGTCGCACTGCAAGACGGGCTCGGACAATATGTTTGTGGCTCCCGTCACGGTCGGGGACGGCGCGTACACCGCCGCCGGGTCCGTGATCACGAAGGACGTGCCGCCCGGTTCGCTGGCCGTGGCCCGTGGTCAGCAGCGGAATATCGAGGGCTGGGTGGCCCGCAAGCGTCCCGGGAGCGCGTCGGCGAAGGCCGCGGAGGGGGCGTCCGGGCAGGGCGGCGGCACGGCCTGACGGGAAACGCGCACGCCGGACACGGCGTACCGTGATAAGTGCCCATCCGCACCCCACCAGCTGAGGCGTCCTCTCGTGCCCAGGAGAGAAGACGTCCCTACTCGGCTGAACACCTCTGAGGAGACTGTGCCGTGACCGGGATCAAGACGACCGGCAAAAAGAAGATGATGTTCTTTTCCGGCCGTGCCCACCCCGAGCTTGCCGAGGAGGTCGCCCAGCAGCTGGGTGTCGGGGTGGTGCCGACCAAGGCCTTCGACTTCGCCAACGGTGAGATCTATGTGCGGTACCAGGAGTCGGCGCGCGGTGCCGACTGCTTCCTGATCCAGAGCCACACGGCTCCGATCAACAAGTGGATCATGGAGCAGCTGATCATGATCGACGCGCTGAAGCGCGCGTCGGCCCGCTCCATCACCGTCATCGTGCCGTTCTACGGTTACGCGCGGCAGGACAAGAAGCACCGGGGCCGTGAACCCATCTCGGCGCGTCTGATCGCGGACCTGATGAAGACGGCGGGTGCGGACCGGATCCTGACGGTGGACCTGCACACGGACCAGATCCAGGGCTTCTTCGACGGTCCGGTGGACCACCTGTTCGCGCTGCCGCTGCTGGCGGACTACGTGGGCCGGAAGGTGGACCGGGCGAAGCTGACGATCGTGTCGCCGGACGCCGGCCGGGTGCGGGTGGCGGACCGCTGGTGCGACCGGCTGGGCGCGCCGCTGGCGATCGTCCACAAGCGGCGTGACAAGGACGTGGCGAACCAGGTCACGGTGCACGAGGTGGTCGGCGAGGTCGAGGGCCGGGTGTGTGTGCTGGTCGACGACATGGTCGACACGGGCGGCACGATCTGCGCGGCGGCCGACGCGCTGTTCGCGCACGGCGCCGAGGACGTCATCGTGACGGCGACGCACGGGGTGCTGTCGGGTCCGGCGGCGGACCGGCTGAAGAACTCCCGGGTGGGCGAGTTCGTGTTCACGAACACGCTGCCGACGCCGGGTGAGCTGGGCGCCGGCCTGGACAAGATCACGGTGCTGTCGATCGCGCCGACGATCGCGAGCGCGGTGCGCGAGGTGTTCGAGGACGGTTCGGTGACGAGCCTGTTCGACGAGCAGTAGACCGGGCGGCGGCCCGGGCGGCAGCCCGGGTGTCACGGGTGCGTCGCGGGTGCGCCGTCCCGCCGCTTGATCGATTTTTCCGCGGCCTCCCTCTCCGAGTACTCTGTTGCAGTTGCTCGGCGAGGGAGGCCGTGCCCGCGTCCGTCTCGGTACGGATCCGGGTGTGGTGGTCCGTTATCGACGCGCTCTTCGTAGCAGGCCGTTCGTGGCCGGGTGACCACGTCCGAGCTGATTCCGATTTTTCTACGAGGAGTGACCATGTCCGAGGTGAAGCTCAGCGCCGAGACGCGCACCGAGTTCGGCAAGGGTGCCGCCCGCCGTATCCGCCGTGACCACAAGGTTCCGGGTGTGCTGTACGGGCACGGTTCGGACCCGCTGCACCTGACGCTGCCGGGCCACGACCTGCTGCTGGCGCTCCGTACGCCGAACGTCCTGATCTCCCTGGACATCGACGGCAAGTCCAACGAGCTGGCGATCCCGAAGTCCGTGCAGCGCGACCCGATCAAGGGCTTCCTGGAGCACGTCGACCTGCAGCTGGTCAAGCGCGGCGAGAAGGTCACGGTCGAGATCCCCGTGCACGCCGAGGGCGAGCTGGCCGCGGGCGGCAACCTGCTGGAGCACGTGCTGAACGCGCTTCCGGTCGAGGCCGAGGCCACCCACATCCCGCAGTCCGTGACGGTGTCCGTCGAGGGTCTGGAGGCCGGCGCCTCGGTGCTCGCCAAGGACATCACCCTGCCGTCGGGCGTCTCGCTGGCCGTCGAGGAGGACACGGTCGTCCTGCAGGTCCTGGCCGCGCAGGCCGAGGAGGCGTCGGAGGGCGCCGAGGGCGAGGCGGAGGCCGGCGCCGAGGCCTGATCCGGGCCCCGGGGCCCGATTCGGGGTCCTGTCGTCGTACGCGTCGCACGTCAGCCGCTGTTCCCGGTGGGGGCAGCGGCTGGCGCGTGTCCGAGCGAGGGTATTTCCAGCAGTCGTCCCAGCAGTCAGTCGTCCCAGCAGTCATCGAGGAGACATGGACGTGACCACCCCTGCCAATGCCCCCTGGCTCGTCGTCGGGCTGGGCAATCCGGGGCCGGAGTACGCGATGAACCGGCACAACGTGGGGTTCATGGTGGCCGATCTGCTGGCGGAGCGGATGGGCGGGAAATTCAAGCGGGCCGGCAAGGCGCAGGCGCAGACGCTGGAGGGGCGGATCGGTCCGCTCGGTCCGGGCAGCCGCCGGGTGGTCCTGGCGAAGCCGATGTCGTACATGAACCTGTCCGGCGGGCCGGTGAACGCGCTGCGGGACTTCTACAAGGTGCCGCCGGCGAACGTCGTCGCGGTCCACGACGAGCTGGACATCGACTACGGGACGCTGCGGCTGAAGCTGGGCGGCGGGGACAACGGGCACAACGGCCTGAAGTCGGTCACCAAGGCGATGGGCGCGGAGTACCACCGGGTGCGGTTCGGGATCGGCCGGCCGCCGGGGCGTATGCAGGTGGCGGACTTCGTGCTGAAGGACTTCTCGTCCGCGGAGCGCAAGGAGCTCGACTACCTGGTGGACCGGGCGGCGGACGCGGTGGAGGCCCTGGTCCTGGAGGGCCTGGAGCGGGCGCAGAGTACGTACAACTCGTGACGTGTCCGGCGGCCGGGCCCGCTCCGAGTTGACCTGGCGTACGGGCATGGCCAATGATCCCGGCCATGCCTGCTGCCTCCGCCGCCTCGTCCCGTCCGGGTGCGCGTACCGCGCTGCGGCTGGGACGGACGGCCGCCATGGCGGTGCTCGCCGCGCTGATCCTGTTCTGCGGGGTGTGGGGGTCGTGGGGGACGGCGCAGTACGTGATGCTCACCAAGGGACGTGAGCAGGGCACGGTCGCGGTGACGTCGTGCGGCGCGGACACCTGCACGGGGCCGTACACGCCGGTGTCGACGGGGTCGTCGGCCCGGTCGCGGGTGGTGATCGAGAAGTCGGTGGCGGTGCGCAAGGGCCGTACGTACGCGGTGGTCGTGAAGCCGGGTGCCGGTGACGAGGTGATCCGTTCGGGCCCGGGCGGGGTGCTGTACTCGTGGGTGCCGATGGGCGGCGCGCTGCTGCTGGCGTCGGTGGTGGTGGCGGGCGGCCTGCGCCGGACCCGGCTTGCCTGGCTGCTGGCCGCGGGCGGGACTGCATTGCTGACGGCGGTCTTCTTCGCGGTGTGAGGCCGGCCGGGAACCGGCCCCCTTCTGCCGCTGCCCTCTGCGGGCAGTGGTCGTTCCACCGCTGTGCCCACGGCACCGGGTGCTCCCCGCCGGCCGGCGGGGAGCACCCGGTGCCGGCCCCTGTCAGCCCGTGTTGCGCAGGCCCGCGGCCACGCCGTTGACGGTGAGCAGCAGCGCGCGGGCCAGCAGCGGGTCGGGCTCCTCGCCCGCCGCCGCCGCGTCCCGCTGCCGCTTGAGCAGCGTGACCTGGAGGTACGAGATCGGGTCCAGGTAGGCGTCGCGGATGCCGAGGGTCTGGCGGAGCCCCGGGGTGTGGTCGAGGAGGTCCTTCTCCCCGGTGACCTTGAGGACTTCGCGCACGGTGAGGTCGTGTTCGGCGCGGATGGTGTCGAAGACGTGGTGCAGTTCCGCGGGGACGAGGGTCTCGACGTAGTGGGCGGCGACCCTGAGGTCGGTCTTCGCGAGGGTCATCTCGACGTTGGAGATGAAGTTGCGGAAGAAGTGCCACCGCTGGTGCATCTCGGCGAGGACGGTGTCCAGTCCCGCCTCGCGCAGCGCGGCCAGGCCGGAGCCGACGCCGAACCAGCCGGGGACGATCTGGCGGGACTGGGTCCAGCCGAACACCCACGGGATGGCGCGCAGTCCGTCGAGGCCCGCGCCGGAGTCGGGGCGGCGGGAGGGCCGGGAGCCGAGGTAGAGGTCGGCGAGCTGGTCGACGGGGGTGGCCGCGAAGAAGTAGGCGGGCAGGTCGGGGTCGTCGACCAGACGGTGGTAGGCGGCGTGGGCGGCGTCGGAGACGACGTCCATGGCGGCGTCCCAGCGGGCGAGGGCCTCGTCGGACTGGCGGGGCGCGGTGTGCAGGGCGGACGCCTGGAGGGTCGCGGCGACCGTCAGTTCGAGGTTCTCGCGGGCCAGGGACGGCACCAGGTACTTGTCGGAGATGACCTCGCCCTGTTCGGTCACCTTGATCTCGCCCTCCAGGGTGCCCCAGGGCTGGGCGAGGATCGCGTCGTGGGAGGGGCCGCCGCCGCGGCCGACGGTGCCGCCGCGGCCGTGGAAGAGGCGCAGCCGTACGCCGTAGCGGTGGGCGACGTCGCGCAGCCGGCGCTGGGCGCGGTGGATCTCCCACTGGCTGGTGGTGATGCCGCCGAACTTGGAGGAGTCGGAGTAGCCGAGCATGACCTCCTGGACGTCTCCGCGCAGCGCGACGAGGCGCCGGTAGGAGGGGTCGGAGAGCATGTCCTCGAGGATGGTGTCGGCGGCCTTGAGCTCGTCGGTGGTCTCCAGGAGCGGCACGATGCCGATCCTGGCCCAGCCGGCGTGGAGGTCGACGAGTCCGGCCTCGCGGGCGAGGACGGTGGCGGCGAAGACGTCGTCGGCGCCCTGGCACATGGAGATGATGTACGACTCGATGACCTCGGGTCCGAACACCTCCAGGGCCCGCTTCACGGTCTCGAACACGCCGAGGGTCCTGGCGCCGGCGGCGTCGACGGGCGCCGGGGTGGGCGCCAGGGGCCGGCGGGAGCGGAGTTCCTTGGCGAGGAGCTTGGCGCGGTACTCGCGGGGCATGTCGGCGTAGCGCCAGGATTCCTCGCCGAGCCGGTCGAAGAGCTGGCCGAGGGCGTGGTGGTGGGCGTCGGCGTGCTCGCGTACGTCCATGGTGGCGAGCTGGAGGCCGAAGGCGGCGAGGGTGCGGATGGTCCGGTCGAGGCGGCCGTCGGCGAAGAGGCCGGCGCGGTGCTCGCGCAGGGAGGTCTGGATGATCCGCAGGTCGTGGAGGAGTTCGGCGGTGCCGAGGTAGTCGTGGCCGGGCTCGTGGGGGGTGCCGCTCGCGAGGCGGACCTTGGTGTTGGCGAGCTTCTGGCGGATGCAGGTGGCCTTGAGCCGGTAGGGCTCCTCGGCGTTGAGACGCTTGTAGCGGGGGCTGATCTCGGGGAGCCGGTCGAGGTCGGCGCGCAGGGAGTCGAGGAGTTCCCCGGTGGCCCCGGAGTAGCGGATGGAGTTGGAGAGCAGTCCGCGCAGGGAGTCGATGGTGGCGAGGGCGTCGTTGATGCCGTGCTCGTGCTGGAGGATCAGGACGTCCCAGGTGACCTCGGGGGTGACGTTGGGGTTGCCGTCGCGGTCGCCGCCGATCCAGGTGCCGAAGGTGAGGGGGCGGGTGTCGTCGGAGATCTTCACCCCGACGCGCTCCAGTTCGTGGGCGAGGTCCTCGAGGACGTCGCCGACGGCGCCGGCGTGGAGTTCGTCGAGGTAGTAGATGGCGTTGCGGGCCTCGTCGACCGGTTCGGGGCGGGCGACGCGCAGTTCGTCGGTCTGCCAGACGAGGTCGATGTTCTCGGCGAGCCGCATGTCGTGGCGGCGGCGGTCGGACTCGAGGACGGGCGTCTCCAGGAGCGTGGCGATGCGCCGCAGCTTGTTGAGGACGGAGCGGCGGGCGGCCTCGGTGGGGTGCGCGGTGAAGACCGGGCGGACGTTCAGGTGCCGGACGGTGGCCTTCAGGTGCTCGGGGTCGGCGTCCTTGAGGCGGTCGGCGGTGCGGGAGAGGAGGCCGCCCTCGGCGGCACGGCGGGCGCGCAGCTGGCGGCCGCGGTGCACCTGCTCGGTGACGTTGGCGAGGTGGAAGTAGACGGAGAAGGCGCGGACGAGCTTGGCCGCGGTCTCCAGTTCGGTGCCGCGCAGCAGTTCGGCGGCTGCCTCGCCGTCCTCGCGGGTGAGGCGGCGGACCTTTTCGACCAGCTCCAGCAGCTCGGGTCCCTCCTGCCTGACGAGGGTCTCGCCGAGAAGGTCGCCCAGCCGCCTGATGTCGGCGCGGAGCTCCGTGCTGGTCGTGATGGTCTGGTCGTCGGCACTGCTCACAGGTGCGGCTCCTTGCAGTGGTGAAGCTCGTCTGGAGGGACCCGGGCGTCCCGTGGGCGGCGGCGGCCGCTTAGAAGCCGGGCATCCGGGAAGAAATCAGAGCGGACCGCGCTGTCCGACCGACTCCAAGGATATGTGTCGATGCGGACGCGCGGGTTCTCGGGCCTTGCCGCGCGGCGGCGCGCTGCGATACTTACGACGCCGTAGGTTACGGCAGCGTAGGAAGTGGCACTCGGCTCGCGTCCGGTTCCGCTCGCGTCCCGGGACGCGACGGGCCGATGCCCGTATCGACCCTCGACCCCACAGGGGACGCCCATGACCACGAGCTCCGATGTGATCGACGACGCCCCGGAGGCGACCGGCGGCGGTGCGCCGCCCTCCGCCACGCTGGGCGGCGAACAGAAGCGCTCGATCGAGCAGATCACCCTTCTCCTCTTCATCGTCGTCCCGTTCCTGGCGCTGCTGGCGGCGGTGCCGCTGACCTGGGGCTGGGGCGTGAGCTGGCTGGACCTCGGTCTGCTGGTCCTCTTCTATTTCCTCGGCTGCCACGGCATCACGATCGGCTTCCACCGCTACTTCACCCACGGTTCGTTCAAGGCGAGGCGTCCGCTGCGGATCGCGCTGGCGGTGGCGGGGTCGCTGGCGGTGGAGGGGCCGCTGGTGCGCTGGGTCGCCGATCACCGCAGGCATCACCGCTTCTCGGACGCGGACGGCGACCCGCACTCCCCCTGGCGTTACGGGGAGACGGTTCCGGCGCTGCTCAAGGGCCTGTGGTGGGCGCACATCGCATGGATGTTCGACGAGGAGCAGACGCCGCAGGAGAAGTACGCCCCGGACCTGATCAAGGACCCGGCGATCCGGGCGATCTCCCGCCAGTTCGCGCTGTGGACGGTCGTGTCGCTCGCGGTGCCGCCGCTGGTGGGGGGGCTGGTCACGATGTCGTGGTGGGGCGCGTTCACCGCGTTCTTCTGGGGGTCACTCGTCCGGGTGGCGTTGCTGCACCATGTCACGTGGTCGATCAACTCGATCTGCCACGCGGTGGGCAGGCGTCCGTTCAAGTCGCGCGACCGGTCGGGCAACGTGTGGTGGCTGGCGGTGCTGTCGTGCGGCGAGTCGTGGCACAACCTGCATCACGCCGACCCGACGTCGGCGCGGCACGGGGTGGAGCGGTGGCAGGTGGACTCCTCGGCGCGGTTCATCCGCTGGTTCGAGGCGTTCGGGTGGGCGTACGACGTGCGCTGGCCGTCACGCTCACGTATCGATTCGCGGCGTAACGGCGCCCAGGACGGCTCTCCGAGCCGGAAGGACGCGGTCGAGGCGGCATGATTGACGCCGTGGCGACCGACTCGAGCACTCCCAGCACCGACAAGCAGCGGCGCCCGCGCCGTACCCGGATGACCGGTGCGGAGCGCCGCCAGCAGTTGCTCGAGATCGGCCGCACGCTGTTCGCGGCGAAGGGTTTCGAGGCGACGTCGGTGGAGGAGATCGCGGCGAAGGCCGGGGTGTCCAAGCCGGTGGTGTACGAGCACTTCGGCGGCAAGGAGGGCCTGTACGCCGTCGTCGTGGACCGCGAGATGCGCCGCCTCCTGGACATGGTGACCAGTTCCCTCACGGCCGGCCACCCCCGTGAGCTGTGCGAGCAGGCGGCCTTCGCGCTCCTCGACTACATCGAGGAGTACACGGACGGTTTCCGCATCCTGGTCCGCGACTCCCCCATCCCCCAGTCGACGGGCTCCTTCGCCTCGCTCATCTCCGACATCGCCACCCAGGTCGAGGACATCCTGGGCCGTGAGTTCAAGAGCCGCGGCTTCGACCCCAAGCTGGCCCCGCTGTACGCCCAGGCCCTGGTCGGCATGGTCGCCCTGACCGGCCAGTGGTGGCTGGACGTACGCCGCCCGAAGAAGGCGGAGGTGGCGGCCCACCTGGTCAATCTGGCCTGGCACGGCCTGGACGGCCTGGAACAGCGCCCCCGCCTGATAGGCCACCGGAAGAACTGAACCGGGTCGCCCGACGGGGGCGCCGGCCGTCGCCGAGTGTCAGCTGCCGGAAGGCGGAGGTCGCCGGGCGAGGCGGTCCCCATGGCCGGCCTCACGCCCCTTTCGTCGCCACGGCGAACAGGCGGCGGAAGGGGAGGACCGTGCCGTGTTCCGTGCGCGGGTAGGCGTCCCGCAGCAAAGTCCGGTACTCGGCGAGGAAGGCGTCCCGGGCCTCGGGGTCGTCGCCGAGGGCGGTGAGGACGGGGCGCAGACCGGTGCCCTTGACCCAGTCGAGGACGGGGTCCTCGCCCTCCAGGACATGGAGGTACGTGGTCTCCCACACGTCCGTGGCGCACCCGAGCCGGGCCAGCCGGTCGAGGTAGACGGCGGTGGGGTGCACGGAGTCGGTGCGGCGCGGCACATCGGCGAGCCGGGAGCCCCAGCGCGGGCCGGCGGCGAGGTCACGCATCAGGGCGTGCAGGGGTGCGTCGAGGTTGTCCGGCACCTGGAAGGCGAAGGTGCCGCCGGGCGCGAGGCCGTCCAGCCAGGCGGGGAAGGCGTCGAGATGGCCGGGCACCCAGTGCAGGGCGGCGTTGGAGACGATCAGGTCGTACGCCTCCGCCGGCGCCCAGGTGCGCAGGTCGGCGTGGGTGAAGTCGAGGCGGCCGCCTCCCGGCGTCGGCCCCGCGTGCTCGGTGAGCGCCCGGTCGAGCATGGCGGGCGAGTTGTCGTAGCCGGTGACGAGCGCGGTGGGCCAGCGGTCGGCGAGCAGGGCGGTGACGTTGCCGGGCCCGCAGCCGAGGTCGGCGATACGGGGCGGGGTGCCGGGCAACTCGGGCACCCGGGCGAGGAGGTCGGCGAAGGGCCGGGCCCGGTGACCGGCGTGCCGCAGGTACTGCGCGGCATCCCAGGAGGGCGAAGCAGTCATACCCTCCACCTTCCCCCTTCATCATCTCGACGTCAAGATACTTGATATCGAGAGAATGCACGTCAAGAGACTTCACGTCGACACAACCACTACACTGATCTCCATGGAGGACGAGGTCGATCGGCTGGTCGCAGCATGGCGCCGGGAGCGCCCCGACCTCGACGTGGAACCGCTCGAGGTGCTCAGCCGGGTGAGCAGGCTGGCCCGGCACCTGGATCGCGCGCGACGCCTGGCCTTCGCGGAACACAGCCTGGAGCCGTGGGAGTTCGACGTACTGACGGCGCTGCGCCGCGCCGGTGCGCCGTACCAGCTCTCACCGGGGCAGCTGCTGACGCAGACCCTGGTCACCTCGGGCACGATGACCAACCGTATCGACCGGCTGGCCAAGAAGGGCCTGGTGGAGCGGTTGCCCGACCCGAGCGACCGGCGTGGGGTGCTGGTCCGGCTGACGGCGGAGGGCCAGGAGCGGGCGGACGCGGCCCTCGCCGGTCTTCTGGAGCAGGAGCGGGCCATCCTGGCGGAGCTGACCAGCGCCCAGCGGAGCGAGCTGGCCGGTCTGCTACGCCAGCTGACCGCCCCGTTCGACAACATCCCCGGCTAGGTCGACGGGACCGACCCCGGCCCGCCGCGCGAGCGCGACCGCGGCGAGCGTCGAATGGACCCCCAGCTTGCCGAGGACGTTCTGCATATGGGTGCGGACGGTGTGCGGGGAGAGGAACAGCCGCTCGGCGACGGCCTTGCGCCCGAGTCCGGCGACCATGCAGCGCAGCACCTCCCGTTCCCGCGGGGTGAGGGACTCGACGAGCCGTTCACTCTCGGTGCGGTGCTTGCGGGCCGCGGTCAGTTCGCGCAGTACGCCGGTGAGCAGCGCGGGCGGGAGATGGGTCTCCTCGCGCAGCACGCCGCGGATGACGCTGAGCAGCCGGGACAGGGAGCAGTCCTTGGCGACCCACCCCGAGGCACCGGCCTGCAGAGCGAGCGCCGCACGCCGCGGATCGTCCTTCTCGGCGAGCACGACGGTCCGCACCCCGGGATGCGCGGACCGTACGCCCGCGACCAGCGATATCCCGTCGACGAGCCCGTCCGCACCGACCTCGCGCACGGGCACGGCGGCCCGCAGGCCCGGCGCGAGCACCCCGAGGTCGGCGTCGACGAGCAGCACGTCGAACCGGCGGCCCTCGGCGGCACCGCGCTCCAGGCACCGCAGTGCGGCGGGACCACTTCCCGCGGCGGACACGTCGACATCGGGCTCGGCGGCGAGCGCCGCGGCGAGCGACTCGGCGAAGATCCGGTGGTCGTCGACGACCAGGACTCGGACACGAACCATGAAACCCCCTTCCCCGGGCTCCGGACGGAGCTGGGGACTCACCCCATCGTCCAAGGAACGGCGACCGGCGCGGGTACGACACCCGAGCGGCGCCGCAGCCGCACGGCCGCCGCCGTGCAGAAGCTGCTTCTACCCCCCGATCGGGTGTCGTACCCGACTTGTCTCGCCCCCTGAGCGGCGCCGGCCCCCACCGGCACTGTTCATCAGGTTACGGGCGGGGGCCCGGAGGGGAAGCCGATTTGCAGAACTGGCCGTCCGGCACGTTTATGGTGTGCCGCATGTTCCGCATTGAGGCAGAAGTCGACAACCGGCGGCGCGATCTGCTTCGTTCCCGGCTGCGCGACTCCAACACCGAGGCGTCCCCTGTCCTGCGCGCCCTGCGCGGCACCCCGGCCGAGCACGAGCTCCCGCTCCACCTCTGGGCCCTGGACGAGACCGGCACCCTGGCCGGCGGCCTGGTCGGCCACACCTGGACGACGTGGCTCCACATCACCTACCTCTGGGTCGCCGAGCCCCACCGGGACGAGGGCCTCGGCTCCCGTCTCCTCACCCGCGCCGAGCACATCGCCCGCACCGAACGCGCCTGCCGCGGCGCCCGCCTGGAGACCTGGGACTTCCAGGCCCCCCGCTTCTACCGCCGCCACGGCTACCGCACGGTCTGCGCCATCCCGGACTACCCCCCGGGCCTCACGGAGTACACCCTGATCAAGCCGCTGGGCTAGCCGCTGGGCCAGGGCCTGTCGCCTCCGGAACCGCGCCGCCTACCGGGACAGCGCCTCGACCAGCGGCAGGAACAGCTCGTCGACGATCGACTCGACGCGGGCGGGGTCCAGCGGTTCGAGGTTCATCACCAGATCGTGCCGCGCCAGGTCGAACGGCATCGCGAGCACCGCGTCCGGGATGCGGTCGAGATCGATCTCGCCGCGCTCGTGGGCGCGCCGGAAGATGATCTGGTCGCGCCGCAGCGGCTGGTCGGCGAGGAGCCGGTCGCGTCCCTGGGCCGGGGTGATACCGGCCTCGGCCAGCCCGGAGAAGGCGGCGGCCAGGGCGACGGCGAGGAAACCGGCCCGCGCCTCACCGACGGCTCTCAGCAGCGCGATCAGGTCGCCGCGCAGGGTGCCGGTGTCGGGGGTCTCGATCGGGTGAGCGCGCCGGCGGTGCTCGATCGCGGCGAGCACGAGTTCCTTCTTGTTGGCCCAGCGCCGGTAGAGCACGGCGATCCCGGTACGGGCCCGGGCGGCCACCGACTCCATCGTCAGACCGGCGTAGCCCACCTCCACCAGCTCGGTCCACGCGGCGTCGAGCAGCGCCGCTTCGAGCTGCTCGCCGTGCCGGCGACGACGGACGGGTTCCGGAGAGGGTTCTGCCACACCTCCACGATAGAGAGGTTTGCATTCCTTAGCAAGGACGCCTAGCCTCCGTTAGAGATGGATTCCACTCTTAATCGAGGATGAGCCGATGGCCGGAACGGCAGTCGAACAAGCGCATACCGAGACAAAACTGTCACCACAGACGCGGAAGGTGCTGGCGGCACTGATCGTCGGCGGGATCGCGGCGATCCTGGACTCGACGATGGTGACGCTGGCGATCCACACGCTGGTGGTCGAGATGCACTCGTCCGCCGGCACGATCCAGTGGGTCACCACCGCGTACCTGCTGGCGCTCTCGGTGACGATCCCGCTCACCGGCTGGGCGGAGAGCCGCTGGGGCGGCAAGCGGGTCTGGATGTCGGCGCTGGTGCTGTTCGTGGCCGGTTCCGCGCTGTGCGCGCTCTCCTGGGACGCCGCCGGCCTGATCGGCTTCCGGGTGGTGCAGGGCCTCGGCGCCGGGCTGATCTTCCCGCTGATGCAGACGCTCGCGGTGCGGACCGCGGGCGGGCAGGTCAGCAGCCGGCTGATGGCGGCCGTCAGCCTGCCGATCGCGCTCGGCCCGATCCTCGGCCCGGTGATCGGCGGGGTGATCCTCAACTGGCTGAGCTGGCGCTGGCTGTTCCTCGTCAACGTCCCGGTGATCGCCGTCGGCCTGCTGCTGGCCTGGCGCCACCTGCCCGCCGACCGTCCCGACCGTCCCGCCGTCCGCACCCGCCTGGACCTGACCGGCCTGGTCCTGCTCGCCCCGGCGCTGGCCACGATCCTGCTCGGCCTCTCCCAGCTGTCCCAGGACGGCGGCGTCGACCACGCCGGTGTGCTCGTTCCCCTGCTGACCGGGACCGTACTGCTGGCCGCGTTCGTGGCCCGGGCACTGCGGCCGGGCGAGCGGCAGCCGATCGTCGACATCCGTCTGCTGCACCTGCGGTCGCTGGGCAGCGCCTCCGCGGTCCTGTTCGCCTCCGGCGCGGTGCTGTACGCGGCGATGTTCCTGCTCCCGCTCTACTACCAGCAGCTACGGGGCGAGAGCGTGCTGCACGCGGGCCTGCTGCTGATCCCGCAGGGCATCGGCGCGCTCGTCGCCCGGGTCGGGGTCGGCGCCCTGGTCCAGCGGTTCGGGGCCCGCGCCGTGACGGTCTTCAGCCTGCTGCTCACCGCCGCCGCGACCGTCCCGTTCACGTCCGCCGGGCCGGACACGAGCCTGTGGTGGCTGGCAGCGGTACTCCTGGTCCGCGGCCTCGGCGTCGGGGCGATGCTGATCCCGCCGATGTCCGTGGCCTACCACGACATCCGGCCGGCGGAGATCCAGCACGCCACCATGAACACCCGCATCGTCCAGCAGATCGGCGCCTCCTTCGGCACCGCGATCGTCGCCGTCGTCCTCCAGTCACTCCTCACCCACGGCGCCGTCGGCGCCTTCCACACCGCCTTCTGGTGGACCATCGGCATCACGGTCACCGCCCTCGCCCCCGCCCTCACCCTCCCGGGCCGCGGGGCCACCGGCCAGAGGTGAACCGCTTCGGCCCGGCGTGCGCACCGCTCGCCCCTACTGCCGGAGCTCCACGATGTCGGCGACCACGCAGCTGACGTTGTCGGGGCCGCCGGAGCCGTTGGCGAGGGCGACGAGGTCACGGACGGCCTGCTCGGGTTCGCCGGTCTCGCTGAGCACCCGGTGGAGGTCCTCGGCCGGCACGACGGTGGACAGGCCGTCGGAGCAGAGCAGATACCGGTCCTCCCGCCGGGCATCGTGGAGGCGCATGTCCGGCGTGCTGTCGGCGCCTTGTCCCAGAGCCCGGACCAGCAGCGACCGCTGGGGATGGGAGGCGGCCTCTTCCGCGCTGAGGCGTCCCTCGTCGACCATCGACCGGACCACGGTGTGGTCATGGGTGATCTGGAACAGCTCTCCGTCGCGCAGGAGATAGACGCGGGAGTCACCGATGTGGACGAGGGCCAGCTGCGAGCCGGTCCAGAGCATCGCGGTGAGCGTGGTGCCGGTGCCGTCCGGTGAGGTACCGCCGTCGGCCGCCTCGTTCACCGCCTGCTCGGCCTGTTCGACCACGTCCTCCAGGACGTTGAGGAGATCCCCGGCCGGGACGGTGTCGGTCTCGAGGTGCCTGAGCGCGTCGACGGCGGCCGCACTGGCGTAGGCACCCCGGCTGCCGCAGCCGTCGGCGACGGCGAGCAGGCGGGGCCCGGCGTGGACGGTGTCCTGGTTGCCCTCGCGGACCAGACCGGTGTCGGAGAGGGCGGCGTAGCGGATGCCGAGCGGCTGGGCGGTCGGGGACATGGCGGAGTCCTTCCGGGTCAGATGGTCGACGAGGAAGCCGGCCAGGTCCCGCCGTGCGGTGGTGTCGGCCTCGACCCGGGCCCAGAACGCGCGGACCTCCCGGGCCGCGTCGGCGGCGTCGAGCGTGCGGACGTGCCGGATGCGGGCCAACGGCATTCCCAGCCGGCGGAGCCAGGCGACCAGTCGGGCCTGCTCCAGCTGTTCCGGTGCATAGCGGCGGTAGCCGGTCACCGGGTCCACGCTGACGGGGATCAGCAGACCGAGTTCGTCGTACAACCGCAACGCCTTCGGCGACAGCCGGGACGCCCTCGCGAACGCCCCGATGGTCAGCAACCCCATACCCGCCCCTCCTCGCACCGGGCCCGTCGCCCGGCCCCACCGATGCTGGGGGCTGCCCCAGGGTGAAGGTCAAGAACCGGGCCCGGGCCCGGGGCACTGGGCGTCGTAGAACACCGGTGACGGTGAGCACCGGACGGGTCCGACAGCGCACCGTCGGGTGGTGGCTCATCTCAGCACGGTGCGTTCAGCGGGCCGGTGGCGATCTCGGCCCAGACCGTCAGGCCGTCGGCCGTGCGGTGGGTGCCCCAGCGGGTGGCGAGGACGCCGGTGATGAGCAGGCCGCGGCCGTGTTCACTGTCCGGCGGGGGTACGGACACGAACGTGGGGCTGTGCCCCGTGCCCGCGTCGGTCACGGTGAGGACGACTGCCGAGGGGTGCCGTGCGCAGGCCACGGTGACCGTGCGACTGCCGCTGTGCTCCAGCGCGTTGGCGACCAGTTCGCCTGCGACGGTCTCCAGGTCTCCGGCCGGGCCGGGCGGCAGGTGCCACGAGCGGGCGGTGTCGCGCAGGTGGCGCCGGGCGGTGGGTGCGGAGGACAGGTCGTCGCCGGGCAGGGTCCACTGGGCGTAGGCGAGGAGCGCGTCCTGGCTGGCACGCGGCAGCGGGAGAGCGGGATGCGCTGGTAGGCCGGTGCCTCCTCGCGCACCCCGGGAGCAGGCGATGCGCAGTACGTCGCCCAGGGCCTCCGACAACTGGTCGGCGAGAGAGCCCAGTTCTGCGGCAGAAGCGGTTGTGCGCATCGCGAGCACCTCCCGGGACCTGGACAGCAGCCTCTCCCCGAGCACGAGTTGCGTCTCCTCGATCCGGTCCGCGAGCCGGGAGGCGGTTCCGGCGCCGTCGGTGAGGAGCAGGCAGGGCTGGCCGTGGGCGCCGGCCCAGGGCAGCAGCCGTACGAGGTCGGGCGCGGGCTTGGCGCCGTCCCGCAGGATGTCGTCGCAGTCGCCGAAGTCAGTCATGCGATCACTCCGTTGGTCAACGCGGCATGAAAGGTGAGTCGACGCCGCGAACTTGTGATGCAGGACGGCCCGATCGAGGGGCCTCACCCTCACAAAATTCCTCACGAGCAACCTTGCTCGCAAGCCATGTCACCCCAAAGGGTTGCGAACGGGAAAAAGTGTTCTCGTCCGAATCGGGTCAAGTAGCCTGCGCGGCATGGAGGTGGCCACATGACCGACGCCCAGCCCAACCTGCACCGGCGGCGGCTGGGGCTTGAGCTCCGGTCGCTGCGCAAAGCCGCGGGGATGAGCCTTGCGGAGGCAGCCGACAGGCTCTCGCTGTCCGGCGCTCCGGCGCTCAGCAAGATCGAGAACGGCAAACAGCGGGTGCCGCCGATCACGCTCGCCGGCTTCTTCGAGGTGTACGGCCTTCACGACAAGACGCGGAGCGAGAGTCTCCGCAGGCTGGCATCACTGGCGAACACCGGGCGTCGCACCAACCTCTTCGACCAGTACCGGCAGTCCATCAGAGATCCGTTCGCCGAGTACCTGCACCTGGAGGAACTCGCTTGTAAGAGCGAGACGTTCGCCTGGATGATCCCCGGCCTGCTGCAGACCGAGGACTACGCGAGGGCCGTGGTGGAGCGGAGCCGCAAGTGGCACACGCAACGGGAGATCAGCAGCTTCGTCGCACTCCGCATGGCCAGGCAGGAGGCGCTGTCGCGGGAGGACCCCCTGCACCTGTGGTGCGTGCTGGACGAGTCGGCGTTCCTGCGCGAGGTCGGCGGGAGGCAGGTCATGCGGACGCAGCTCGAACACCTGCTGACCGTCACTGCGGAACGCAGGAACGTACAGGTCCAGGTGCTCGACTTCGCCCATGGGGCACACGCGGGCATGGACGGACCGTTCCACCTGCTGCGTTTCCCGGCCGGACCACCTGTCGCCGTCGTGGAGCCGATGACAACCGCTTTGTACCTGGAGGAAGATGGCGACATCGGGCGCTACGAAACGGCGTTCGACCACCTCCGCGCCGCAGCGCTGGACGTGGAGGCCTCCCGGCACTACATCCTCGATCTGATCAAGGACCGCTACCCATGATGAAGAAGGTCGACCTCTCCACCGCCGTCTGGGCCAAGAGCGAGTTGAGCAACGGCGGCGACAACTGTCTGGAGGTCGCCTTCGTGGACGGCGTCGTCGCACTGCGCGACTCCAACGACGTCGGCTCACCGGGTGCCCAGGTGCTCGTCATATCCGAAGAGGACTACCGCGCCTTCACCGGAGGCGTCGAGCGCGGGCAGCGCAACTTGTTGCTGCCGTGAGCCGGTGCGCCGACGGCCCGGAGGGGGTTCCTCCGGGCCGCCGGTGTACGTGCTCGGGTCAGGACAGGCGGGCCGCCCCCGCCGACGGCACCGCCTCGAAGACGCGCGGGGCCTTGTACGACGCCGACGCGAACGCCTCCTCGACGGCCTTCGTGATCGTCGGGACGGCGGACTCCTCCGCCAGGACGATCGCCGAGCCGCCGAAGCCGCCGCCCGTCATGCGGGCGCCCAGGGCGCCGGAGGCGAGGGCCGTGTCGACCACCAGGTCCAGCTCGGGGCAGGAGATGCGGAAGTCGTCCCGGAGGGAGGCGTGGCCCTCGGTGAGGACCGGGCCGATGGCCGCCGTGTCGCCGGATTCGAGGAGGGAGACGACGCGTTCGACGCGTTCGTCCTCCGTGACGACGTGGCGGACCAGGCGGCGGACCTCCTCGTCGTCGCCCAGGCGGGCGAGGGCGGCGTCCAGGTCCGCGTACGGGACGTCCCGCAGGGCGTCGACGCCGAGCAGGTCCGCGCCCTTCTCGCAGCCCGCGCGGCGCTTGCCGTACTCGCCGTTGCTGTGGGTGTGCTTGACCTGGGTGTCGACGACCAGGAGGCGCATGCCCTCGGCCGCGAGGTCGAAGGGGATCTGCTTCTGGGAGAGGTCGCGGGTGTCGAGGAACAGGGCGTGTCCCGCGGAGCAGCAGGCCGATGCCGTCTGGTCCATGATGCCGGTGGGGGCGCCCACGTAGACGTTCTCCGCGCGCTGGCACAGGCGGGCCAGTTCCCAGCGCTTCAGGCCCAGTTCGTACAGGTCGTTCAGGGCCAGGGCGACCACGACCTCCAGGGCCGCCGACGACGACAGGCCGGCGCCGGTCGGGACCGTGGAGGAGAGGTGGATGTCCGCGCCGGTCACCGGGTGGCCCGCCTCGCGCAGGGCCCAGACCACGCCCGACGGGTACGCCGTCCAGTCGTGGTCCTCACCGGGCGTCAGGGCGTCCAGGGCCAGTTCCGCCACTCCGCCGTCGACATCGCCCGAGTGCAGGCGCAGGACGCCGTCGGTGCGGCGGGAGACGGCTGCCGTCGTGACGTGCGGCAGGGCGAACGGCATGACGAAGCCGTCGTTGTAGTCGGTGTGCTCGCCGATCAGGTTGACCCGGCCCGGTGCCGACCAGACGCCGTCCGGTGCGGCCCCGTACAGCGCGGTGAAGTCCGCTCGCACCTGCTGTGCTGCCACCGTCGATGCCCCCATCACTGCTCCCTTGCGATGTTCTGCGCGAACTCCCAGGCGTCCGCGACGATGCCCGCGAGGTCCGCGCGGGACGGCTGCCAGCCGAGGCGCTCCCGGGCCGCCTGGGCGGAGGCGACCAGGACGGCGGGGTCGCCGCCCCGGCGGGGTGCCACGACCTCGGGGATCGGGTGCCCGGTGACGGTGCGCACGGTCTCGACGACCTCGCGTACCGAGAAGCCGTTGCCGTTGCCGAGGTTGCAGATGAGATGTTCGCCGGCCGTGGCGGCGCCGAGGGCGAGCAGGTGGGCCTCGGCGAGGTCGGCGACGTGGATGTAGTCGCGGATGCAGGTGCCGTCGGGGGTCGGGTAGTCGTCGCCGAAGACGGAGATCGCCTCGCGGCGGCCCTGCGCGACCTGGAGGACGAGCGGGATGAGGTGCGACTCGGGGGCGTGGCGCTCGCCGTACGAACCGTAGGCGCCCGCCACGTTGAAGTATCGAAGGGACACCGCGCCGAGGCCGTGCGCGACCGCCTCCGAGGTGATCATGTGATCGACGGCGAGTTTGGTCGCGCCGTAGGGATTGGTCGGCTTCGTGGGGGCGGTCTCGGCGATCGGGACCTCCTCCGGCTCGCCGTAGGTGGCGGCCGTGGAGGAGAACACCAGGGTGCGGACGCCCGCCTCGCGCATCGCGCCGAGCAGCGCCATGGTGCCGCCGACGTTGTTCGCCCAGTACTTCTCCGGCTTCACCACCGACTCGCCGACCTGCGAGAACGCGGCGAAGTGCAGCACGCCGTCGTAGGAGGCGTCGAGCCACTTCCCGGCGTCGCGGATGTCGCCCTCGACGAAGGCGGCGCCGGAGGGCACACCCTCGCGGAAGCCGGTGGAGAGGTTGTCGAGGACGGTCACCTCGTGGCCCGCTTCCAGCAGGTGCTGGGCCACGACACTGCCGACATACCCGGCACCACCCGTGACCAGGTACTTACCGCTCATTGCTGGCTACCTCTCGGAGTCGCTCAGCCGCACGTTCCGGCGGCACGTCGTTGATGAAGACGTTCATACCGGACTCCGAGCCTGCGAGGAACTTGAGCTTGCCCGAAGTGCGGCGGATGGTGAAGAGCTCGAGGTGAAGAGCGAAGTCGTCCCTGCTCACCCCGTCGAACTCGGCCAGCGCCCCGAACGGGGCCTGGTGCCAGGCCGCGATGTAGGGCGTGGGCGGCTCGCCCTCGCCGAAGATCCGGTCGAACCGCTTCAAGAGTTCCAGATACACCTGGGGGAACTCTGTGCGGGCCGCCTCGTCCAGGGCGAGCAGGTCGGGGACCCGGCGCTTGGGGTAGAGGTGCACCTCGTAGGGCCAGTGCGCGGCGTACGGCACGAAGGCCGCCCAGTGCGCGGTCTCCAGGACGAGCCGCTCACCGGCCAGTTCGCGGGCGAGGACGGCGTCGAAGAGGTTCTCCCCGCCGGTGGCCTCCCGGTGTGACGCGAGCGACCTCAGCATCAGTGCGGTGCGAGGGGTGGTGAAGGGGTAGGCGTAGATCTGACCGTGGGGGTGACCGAGCGTCACACCGATCTCCGCCCCGCGGTTCTCGAAACAGAAGACCTGCTCCACGGAGGACAGATGGGACAGCTCGGAGGTCCGGTCGGTCCAGGCGTCCAGGACGAGCCGGGCCTGCTCCTCGGTGAGGGAGGCGAAGGACGCGTCGTGGTCGGAGGTGAAGCAGACGACCTCGCAGCGGCCGGAGTCGCCGGCGAGCGAGGGGAAACGGTTCTCGAAGACGACGACGTCGTACGAGGAGTCCGGGATCTCGCTGAGGCGGTCGCCCTGTGTGGGGCAGAGCGGGCACTCGTCGGCCGGCGGATGGTAGGTGCGGCCCTGCCGGTGCGAGGCGACGGCCACCGAGTCGCCCAGCAGCTCGTCGCGGCGGATCTCCGAGGTCGTGACGGTCCGCTCCAGCGGCCTTCGGTCCACCGCGTCCCGGACGGTGTCGTCCCGCAGATCGAAGTAGATGAGCTCACGACCGTCGGCGAGCCGGGTCGAGGTCTTCTTCACAGCCGGACTCCTCATCGCCCGTTCAGCCAGACGTACGCTTCCAACATAACCCAACAAACCAAAACACAGGAGTCCCCAGGCGTCAACATCACAATCCAACAAAGTCCATCATCATAAGTGTTCATTTCTTGAACACCGGCGTAGGTTCCTGAGCCGGATCTGTTCACGCAACGAAGCGAGTGCACATGCAATCCCCCACTGCTGTTCAGTTGGCGGTGGAGCTACGGCTCCCCACCAACTGGCTGGATTACACGATCCTGGCGATCTACTTCGTCGTCGTCCTGGGCATCGGTTTCGCCGCCCGCAAGTCGGTGAAGACCAGCCTCGACTTCTTCCTCTCGGGCCGCTCCCTGCCCGCCTGGATCACCGGCCTGGCGTTCATCTCCGCCAACCTGGCCGCCACCGAGATCCTCGGCATGGCCGCCAACAGCGCGCAGTACGGCGCGTACACCGTGCACTGGTACTGGATCGGTGCCATCCCCGCCATGGTCTTCCTCGGCCTGGTGATGATGCCCTTCTACTACAGCAGCAAGGTCCGCTCGGTCCCCGAGATGCTGCTGCTGCGCTTCGACAAGTGGGCGCATCTGCTCAGTTCCGCGCTGTTCGCCTTCGCCGCCGTCCTCATCGCGGGCGTCAACCTCTACGCCCTGGCCATCGTCGTCGAGGCGCTGCTGGGCTGGCCGCAGTGGGTCGCGATCGTGGTGGCGGGCTTCTTCGTGCTCGCGTACATCACCCTGGGCGGTCTGTCCTCCGCGATCTACAACGAGGTCCTCCAGTTCTTCGTGATCCTGGCGGCCCTCATCCCGATCACCGTCCTCGGCCTGAAGAAGGTCGGCGGCTGGGGCGGCCTGACCGACAAGCTGACCGCTCAGCACGGCGCCGACTTCACCACGGCGTGGGGCGGCACCGGCATCGGCAGCTCCAACCCGCTCGGCGCGAACTGGCTGACCATCGTGCTCGGCCTCGGCTTCGTGCTGTCCTTCGGCTACTGGACGACCAACTTCGCCGAGGTCCAGCGCGCCCTCTCCGCGAAGAACCTCTCGGCCGGCCAGCGCACCCCGCTGATCGCCGCCTATCCGAAGATCTTCATCGTCTTCCTGGTGATGATCCCGGGTCTGGTCGCCGCGGCCCTGGTCCCCAACATCGGCACCTCCGCCTCCGGTCTCCAGTACAACGACGCGATCCCGTACCTGATGCAGGAGCTGCTGCCCAACGGTGTGCTGGGCATCGCGGTCACCGGTCTGCTGGCGGCCTTCATGGCCGGTATGGCGGCCAACGTGTCGTCCTTCAACACGGTGTTCACCAACGACATCTGGGCGAAGTACGTGGTCAAGGACCGCGAGGACACGTACTACGTGCGCTTCGGCCGCATCATCACGGCGGTGGGCGTGATGATCTCGATCGGCACGGCCTTCCTGGCCTCGTCGTTCTCGAACATCATGAGCTACCTCCAGACCCTGTTCTCCTTCTTCAACGTGCCGATGTTCGTGGTGTTCATCGTCGGCATGTTCTGGAAGCGCGCCTCGGCCAAGTCCGGCTTCTGGGGCCTGCTCGCCGGCACCGTGACGGCGATGGTCAACTACTTCGTCCTCTACAAGCACGACATCATCTCCATCCCCACCGACCAGGGCGCCAACTTCGTGTCCGCCATCGCCGGCTTCGTCGCCGGTGCCGTGGTCATGGTCGTCGTGTCCCTGTTCACCGCCCCCAAGCCCGCCGAGGAACTCCAGGGCCTGGTCTACGGCACCAAGTCGCCCGGCATGGCCGAGCCGCCCGCCGCCGGCGACGACGCCTGGTACCGCCGTCCCGCCCTGCTGGGCTGGGGCGCCGTGATCATCGCCGCCGCCTGCTACATCCCGTTCTCGTTCTGACGGGGAAGGACTGAGGAACCATGTCTGACTCTTCCGGGTTCTCGCACTACTCCGAGAAGGACGTCCAGCAGGAGGTCACCGACCTCGAGGGCAAGTCCGCCACCGCGGCACGGATCTTCGACCTGCGGCGCATCATCGGCGGTCTGTTCGTGCTGTACGGCATCATCGTCACGATCACCGGCATCACCGACGACCAGGCGGCCATCGACAAGGCGCAGGGCGTCAACATCAACCTCTGGACCGGCATCGCGATGCTGCTGCTGGGCGTGTTCTTCCTCGCCTGGCTGAAGCTGCGGCCCACCCCGCCGCCGCTGCCGGAGTCTTCGGCGGACGAGGACGAACCGTCCGCCTGAGCGCTCGGCCGGACGCCGACCGCCCCTGAAGCACGCCCCTGCGGGGGCGGTGCCGTCAGGGGCGGTCGGCGTCCGGGAGCGGGCCCGCCCGGTCGAGGAGGCCGGTGCGGGCGGCCAGGGCCGCGGCCTCCAGCCGGGAGCCCACGCCCAGTTTCATCAGCACCCGCTGCACATGGGTGCGGGCCGTGCTCGGCGCGATGCCCATCCCCGCCGCGATCAGCCGGGTGTCCTCGCCGTCGGCCACCCTGACCAGCACCTCGACCTCCCGCGGGGTGAGCATCTGCAACAGCCGCTGACCCTCGTCGTCGGGCTGGGCCGCGGGGTTGAGGAGTTCGGCGAACGCCCCCTGGAGCAGCTGCGGAGCCACGGCCGCCTCCCCGGCGCGGGCCTTCATGATGGCCCGCTCGACGCCCTCGATGCGCTCGTCGTGCCGTACGTAGCCCGAGGCGCCCGCGGCGAACGCGGCGGCGATACCGCGCGGTGACGGCACCGGGCCCAGCACCAGCACCGCCACCTGCGGACGCTCCCGCTTGATCCGCGCCACCGGGTCGAAGGCCCCCGGCTCGGCCGGAGCGGCCGTCCCCAGCAGGCACACCTCGGGGGCGCGCGTGATCACCAGCTCCGCCGCGCCCGCGGCCGGCGCCGCCGCGGCGAGCACCCGGTGCCCGCGCAGCTTCAGCGCCGAGGCCAGTGCCTCGGCGAGCAGTCGGTGGTCGTCGACCACCATGAGCCGCACTCCCATTGGAACCCCCCAGTCCCCAGACCACAGACCACGACCCCGGCGGACGCCCCACTATGGCCGCCCACCGGACCACGGGAACAGAGGGCCCCCCGGCACCTCGCCCCTCATGCCCCCGGAAGCTACACGCTTGTTCGACGTAGCGCTGCCCCTACCGGTGAGAAGTGCCCCGGATCGGCGGAATTACTGGCATTCGCGGGCGATGAGCGGTACGCGTACGGCCCCGCCCCTGAGCAGGTACGCCAGGGACGGGGCCGTGCGGGCCCGCGGGCTTACGGGCCGTGCGGGCCCGCGGAGCCGGGCGGTGATCAGCTTCCGGTGCCGAAGGCGATCGCCAGGTACTCCTTGCCGCCGAGCGAGGACGTCGACTTGTGCGCGTAGACCGCCGACATGTACAGCCGGCCCTCGCCGTAGAGGAGTTCCGCGAACTCGGGGAGCATCGCGGTCTCCGCGTCGCGCACCGACTCCGTCGCCGGGTTCTCCAGCAGCGTGGTCTGCTTGAACGAGCTGCCGTCGATGCTGACGACCTGGCCGCCCTTGTCGTACGGCGGCCGCTTGTACGCCAGCAGGTTGGTGCCGTCCATGCGCAGCGGGGAGATGTCGTAGCCGTCGCCCGCGTCGGCGCGCTGGCCGGTCTGCTTGCCGGTGGCGAGGTCGAAGGCGACGATCTCGTTGGTCTTGCTGTACTGGCCGCTGCCGTCGTGCTCCTCGGTGGGCACGTACAGCTTGTCGTTGCCGACCGCGAGTTCCTTGCACGCCTCGACACGGGTGATGCCGTCACAGCGGGCCGCGTACTTGTCGCCCGGCGCGGAGATGTGGGAGCGCAGCGCGCCCGTCTTGCCGTCGATGGAGAAGAAGTCCGAGATGCCGCTGCCGTCACCGGCGCTGTCGCCGACGTCGGCGGCCACCACCAGCGGGTCGGTGGAGACGACGCTGGCGTACTCGATGCCCTGCGCCATCTTGTACTCGGCGATCACCTTGCCGGTCTTCGGGTCGATGTTCTGGATGTGCAGCTGACGGCTGCCGTACGAGCCGCACTTGCGCACCGCGACCAGTTTGTCGCCGCCCGCGTACCCGGCGTCGTAGCAGGTGTCCTCGGGCTTCGGGGACCAGAGGACCTTGCCGTCGGTGATGCCGAAGGCGGCGCCGCCGTAGGTGGAACCGACCGCGACCGTACCGCCGCCGACCGTGATGTTGCTGAAGCTGATCGGGCGGTCGCCGGAGTTGACCGACTTCGTCCACAGCTTGGTGCCGGTGTTCAGGTCGACCGCGGCGATCTGGCTGCATCCGGCGCTGGAGTTCTTCGCCGGCATCTCCGGCTGGAACAGCACGGCGGTGCGGCCGTCGGCGTCGACGTGGTCGCTGGCCTCGCACACCGGGCCGGGCAGCTTGAGCGTCCACAGCTTGGTGCCCTTGGCGGGGTCGTAACCGGTGATCCGGGCGACGCCGCTCTTGGCGTACACCTTGTCGGTCAGCCAGGAGCCCGTGGTGACGACCGTGTCGTCCGCCTCGGGCATCGGGACCTGGAACAGCACCTTGGACGTGGTGTCGGAGGGCACCTTCTCCGAACCGCCGGAGGTGGTGGTGCCGCCCTTGGAGCCCGTGGAGCCCTTGCCGCCGCTGCCGCCGGAGTTCGCGGTGTCCTTCTTGCCGCTGTCGTGGTTCTGGGAGTACCAGACACCGCCGCCGACGATCAGGGCGATCACCACGACCGCCGACACGATGATGGCCAGCGGTGCCTTCGACTTCTTCGGCCCGCCGGGCACACCCGGCGCGCCGGGGAACTGGGGCTGCGTGGGATAGCCGTAACCACCGCCGGGCTGGGCGCCGTAGGGGCCGGGCTGCGGGGCGGTGGCGTACGGGTTCGGCTGCTGGCCGGGGTAGCCGTAGCCGGGCTGGGGGGCGGTGGGAGGCTGCGGGGCCTGGGGGGACTGCGGGTAGCCGTAGCCGGGGGGCGGCGTGGGGCCGGCCGGGGGTGCCGCGGGGTAGCCGTAGCCGGGTTGCGGGGGCGGCGGGGTGCCCTGTGGCGGGGTCTGCGGCGGGCCGAAGCCGCCGCCCTGCGGGGGCTGGTTCGGGGGCTGCGGCGGCCGGCCGGGAGGCAGAGGCGGCTGGCCCGCGGGCTGCGGGGGCTGGTTGGGCGGCTGGTTGGGGGGCGGCGGGGGCGGCTGGGTCATGACGTGGGTACCTCGGAAGGACGGCGGAGGGAACAGCGGTGATGACGGCGGACGGACACCGTGGGCGAGCTCAGTTGCCGAAGGCGAGCATGAGCTTCTCCTTCGAGTCGTCGTTGCCGGTCAGCGTGACGTTGGAGATGTACAGCCGGCCGTCGGCCCATTCGACGTCGCGGGAGAAGAAGGTGTTCTCGATGGTCGCCGTGGCCGCGGGGTTCTGCAGCAGCTTCGTGGGGGAGTGGCCGGTCCCCGTGAGCGGGATCGACACGACCTGGCCGCCGGCGTCGTAGGACGGCTCCACGTAGGCGATCAGCTTCCCGTTCTCGATCTCGAGCGGCAGCATCGACTCGTCGGCCGGGGACTTCACCCGCCACTTCTCCTTGCCGGTGGAGAGGCTGATGGCGACGATCCGGTTCGGGCCGGTGGTCGCCTTGGTGGGCAGGTACAGGGTGTTCGCGTCGGTGGCCACGCCCTGGCAGGTCGTCAGGCTGCTGCCGAGGATCGACCAGCCGCACTGCGGGGCGAAGTCCTCGTCCACGGTGACCTCGGAACGGAAGGAACCGTCGGCGTTGAAGGTGGAGATGTTCCACGCCTTCTTGTCGTCGTTGGTGAGATAGACGACCAGCGGGTCGACGGAGTACGCCTGGGAGACCTTCCAGCCCTTCTTGACCTTCTGCGTCCACTTGACGGCGCCGGTCGACGGGTCGAGCTCCTGGATCTCGTCGTGCTCGGTCGAGGTGTACGCGCCGCAGGACGCCACCTGGATCAGCCGGGAGCCGCCCGCGAACGCGCTCGGGAAGCAGGACGCGCCGTACTTCTTCTTGTCGAACAGCTTCTTGCCGGTGCCGACGTCGTACGCCACGCCGGACTGCGAGCGGCCCACCATCAGCGTGCTGCCCGTGATGGACAGCCGCAGCGTGACGACGTCGTCGAACAGGGCGCCGTCGGATATCTGGGTGGTCCAGCCCTTCTTGCCGGTGTCCAGGTCGAGCTGCTGGAGCCGGTTGCACTTGGCGCGGTCGCTGCTGCCGGACTCGTAGGCGATCACCACCTTGCCGCCGGAGGACGGCCGGTCGGTGACCGCGCAGATCTTCTCGGGGAAGGTGACGGTGTCCCAGGCCGGTTCACCGGTGCCGGTCCGGTAGCCGAAGACCTGCTTGTAGGCGGCCTTGACCGCGGTCCGCCCGGTGATCCACATGCCGGGGGTGGAGGCGCCGGAGGCCGGCACGTCCGGTGCCGTCTTGTACCAGAGCACCTTCGCCTCGCCGGGCTTGCGGCCCTCGTTGAGGTTCTCGGGGTCCTCGCCGCCGTCGCCGCTGCCGTCACCGGGGTCGACCGGGTCGTCGGTGGCGGTGGTCCCGCCGCTGCCGGAGGCCGCGACGGTGGGCTTCCCGCTTGCGTCGCCGCCGCCGTCACCGCCGCTCGTGACGGCGTACACCGTCCCGCCGATCACGGCCAGCGCGGCGACCGCGGCGGCGACGACCAGGGCGGTCCTGCCCTTGAACGGGCCGCGCGGACCGCCCGGGGCGCCGGGGCCCTGGCCGCCGAGCGGCATCGTGGCGGGGCCGCCGCCCGGGTACGGGGGCTGCTGCGGGTAGCCGTAGCCGGGCTGCGGAGGGCCGTAGGGGCCGGGCTGCGGGGCGTAGGGCCCCGGTTGCGGGGCGGCACCGTACGGTCCCGGCTGGGCGTACGGGCCCTGCTGGGCGTAGGGACCGGGCTGGGCGTACGGGCCCTGCGGCGGGGGCGGGTTGTAGGGGCCGGGGGCGGCGCCGGGGCCGGGCTGCTGGGGGTAGCCGTAGCCGGGCGGCGGGCCCGCCGGGGGCGCCTGCGGGGGCGGCGGGGTCTGCGGAGGCGGCGGCGCCTGCGACGGGCCTCCGCCCTGCGACTCCTGCGGCTGCTGCTGGTCCGTTTGCGGCTCCCGCTGCTGTGCCTGCGGCGGCTGCTGCGGCTCGCTCGGCTGCTCCGGTGCTCCGAAACCGCCGTGCGCCGGCGGCTGGTCGGGCGGCTGAGTCATCAGCGCATTCCCCCTCATCCACTGATTTTTAGCCACGCCCCGAGGTTCTTATCGGACCCAAGGTCGTTCTCAGTTCGCTCTCATCACGCTCTCAGTCAGCCCTTTCTATCACTGACCAGGGACATGACGACGGGCCGTGACCACCCCTGTTCCCAAGGGAGGACCGGCCCGTGATGTCCTTGTTACGCGCCTTCACGCCCCCGGCACACGACGCGCACGCCGTGCCCGCCCGCGCCGGGAGCCGCTCGCCCGGCGCCTAGGCATCCTCGGCGAGTTCCAGCCAGCGCAGCTCCAGTTCGTCGCGCTCCCCCGCCAACCCGCGCAGTTCGGCGTCGAGTTCCGCCACCTTCGCGAAGTCTGTGGCGTGCTCGGCGATCCGGGCGTGCAGCGTGGTCTCCTTCTCGGAGATGCGGTCCAGCTGCCGTTCGATGCGCTGGAGTTCCTTCTTGGCGGCACGGGAGTCGGCGGCGCTCACCGCCTGCGCGGGCCGGGTGACGGTGGGCGCCGAGGCGACCGCCACCGCCTCCATCCGGGCGCGGCGCTCCAGGTACTCGTCGATGCCGCGCGGCAGCATCCGCAGCGCGGCGTCGCCGAGCAGGGCGTACACCTTGTCGGTGGTGCGCTCGACGAAGAACCGGTCGTGGGAGATGACGATCATCGAGCCGGGCCAGCCGTCGAGGACGTCCTCGAGCTGGGTCAGGGTCTCGATGTCGAGGTCGTTGGTGGGCTCGTCGAGGAACAGGACGTTGGGCTCGTCCATCAGCAGCCGCAGCAGCTGGAGCCTGCGGCGCTCACCGCCGGAGAGGTCGCCGACGGGCGTCCACTGCTTCTCCTTGGAGAAGCCGAACGTCTCGCACAGCTGACCGGCGGTCATCTCGCGCCCCTTGCCGAGGTCGACGCGCTCGCGCACCTGCTGCACGGCCTCCAGGACCCGCCATCCCGGGTCGAGCTCGGCGACCTCCTGGGACAGATAGGCGAGCTTGACCGTCCTGCCCACGGCGACCCGGCCGCCCGCCGGCTGCGTCTCGCCCTCGCTCCGGGCGGCGTCGGCCATGGCCCGCAGGAGTGAGGTCTTGCCCGCGCCGTTGACGCCGACGAGACCGATGCGGTCACCGGGGCCGAGCTGCCAGGTGACGTGCTTGAGCAGCACCTTGGGACCGGCCTGGACGGTGACGTCCTCCAGGTCGAACACCGTCTTCCCGAGCCGGGAGGAGGCGAACTTCATCAGTTCGGAGCTGTCCCGGGGCGGCGGCACGTCGGCGATGAGCTCGTTGGCGGCCTCGACGCGGAACCGCGGCTTGGACGTCCGCGCGGGCGCCCCGCGCCGCAGCCACGCCAGCTCCTTGCGTACCAGGTTCTGCCGCTTGACCTCCTCGGTGGCGGCGATGCGCTCGCGTTCGGCACGGGCGAAGACGTAGTCGGAGTAGCCGCCCTCGTACTCGTAGACGCTGCCGCGCTGCACGTCCCACATCCGGGTGCAGACCTGGTCGAGGAACCACCGGTCGTGCGTCACGCACACCAGCGCGGAGCGCCGGTTCTGCAGGTGCCGGGCCAGCCAGGCGATGCCCTCGACGTCGAGGTGGTTGGTCGGCTCATCGAGGACGATCAGGTCCTGCTCCTCGATGAGCAGCTTGGCGAGCGCGATCCGCCGCCGCTCACCGCCGGACAGCGGCCCGATCACGGTGTCGAGGCCCTTGGGGAAGCCCGGCAGGTCGAGCCCGCCGAACAGCCCGGTGAGCACGTCCCGCACCTTGGCGTTCCCGGCCCACTCGTGGTCGGCCATGTCGCCGATCACCTCGTGGCGGACGGTGGCCGCGGAGTCCAGCGAGTCGTGCTGTGTCAGCACCCCGGTCCGGAGCCCTCCGGAGTGGGTGACCCGCCCGGTGTCGGCCTCCTCCAGCTTGGCCAGCATGCGGATCAGCGTGGTCTTGCCGTCGCCGTTCCGCCCGACGACCCCGATCCGGTCCCCCTCGGACACGCCGAGCGACACCCCGTCCAGCAGGGCACGGGTGCCGTACACCTTGCTGACGTTCTCGACATTGACGAGGTTGACGGCCATTTCGCTCCTGTGCAGGGGGGTGGGTCAGCCTTCAAGGGTAGGGCTTGCCGGGCCGCCGTCCGGCCCCTCCGGCGTTCGGGGAGCGGTCGCTCCCGCCGCCGGTCCTACAGCACCGTCGCTCCCGCCGCCGGTGCCGACGCCGTCCGGGCCGTCCGGCAGGTGCCCGAGGAACGGAGGTCCGCCGCCACCCGCTCCGCCGACTCCGCGTCCCGTGTGAGGAACGCCGTCGTCGGACCCGAGCCGGAGACCAGCGCGGCCAGGGCGCCCGCGGCGCGGCCCGCGGCGAGGGTGTCGGCCAGCGACGGGTACAGGGAGAGCGCCGCGGGCTGGAGGTCGTTGACGACCGTGGCCGCCAGGGCGTCCGGGTCACCCTTGGCCAGGGCGTCGAGAAGGTCCGGTGAGGCCACCGGCTCAGGGATGCCGCCGCCCTCGGCGAGCCGGTCGAACTCGCGGTACACCGCCGGTGTCGACAGACCTCCGTCGGCCGTCGCGAACACCCAGTGGAACGCCCCGCCGACCTCCAGCGCCGTCAGTCTCTCGCCGCGCCCGGTACCCAGCGCCGCCCCGCCGACCAGGCTGAACGGCACGTCGCTGCCCAGTTCGGCGCAGATGTCCAGGAGTTCCGCGCGGGAGGCGTTCGTGCCCCACAGCGCGTCGCACGCCAGCAGCGCGCCCGCGCCGTCCGCGCTGCCGCCCGCCATGCCGCCGGCGACCGGGATGTCCTTGGCGATGTGGAGGTGCACGGCCGGGTCGAGGCCGTGGCGCCCGGCCAGCGCCAGCGCCGCGCGTGCCGCCAGGTTGGTGCGGTCCAGGGGGACCTGGTGGGCGTCCGGCCCCTCACAGGTGATCCGGAGTTCCTCGGCCGGGGTCGCGGTGATCTCGTCGTGGAGACCGACCGCGAGGAAGACGTTGGCCAGGTCGTGGAAGCCGTCGGCGCGGGCGGCGCCCACGGCGAGCTGGACGTTGACCTTGGCCGGGACGCGTACCGTGACGCTCACTGCTGACCGGACTCCTCGGTGTCGGCGTGCTCTCGGGTGCTTACGGCGGTACGTACGGCGGGTGCCGCGTGCGCCGCCTCTGCCGCGGGCGCCGGGTGCTCGGCGTTCCCGGCGTGCTCGGCGTGCTCGGCGTTCCCGGCGTGCTCGGCGTTCCCGGCGTGCTCGGCGTGCTCGGCGATGCGGGCGAACTCCTCCACCGTCAGCGACTCGCCCCTGGCCTGCGGTGAGACGCCCGCGGCGACCAGCGCGGCCTCCGCCGCCGCGGCGGACCCGGCCCAGCCGGCCAGGGCCGCCCGCAGCGTCTTGCGGCGCTGTGCGAAGGCGGCGTCCACGACGGCGAAGACCTCCCGCTTCGACGCCGTGGTCCTGACCGGATCGGCCCGCCTGACCAGCGAGACGAGCCCGCTGTCGACGTTGGGCGCGGGCCAGAAGACCTTGCGTCCGATGGCCCCGGCCCGCTTCACCTCGGCGTACCAGCCGGCCTTCACGGACGGGACGCCGTACACCTTGGAGCCGGGCGGCGCGGCGAGCCGGTCGGCGACCTCCGCCTGCACCATGACGAGGGTGCGCTCGATGCTCGGGAAGGTGTCGAGCATGTGCAGCAGCACGGGCACGGCCACGTTGTACGGCAGGTTCGCGACCAGCGCGGTGGGCGGCGGGCCGGGCAGCCCGGTGATGTGCATCGCGTCGGAGTGGACCAGGGCGAAACGGTCCGCGCGCTCCGGCATCCGCGCCGCGATCGTGGCGGGCAGCGCACCGGCCAGCACGTCGTCGATCTCGACGGCCGTGACCCGGTCGGCGGTCTCCAGCAGCGCCAGGGTGAGCGAGCCGAGCCCGGGGCCGACCTCGACGACCACGTCGTCCGGGCGGACCTCGGCGGTGCGCACGATACGGCGGACCGTGTTCGCGTCGATCACGAAGTTCTGGCCGCGCTGCTTCGTCGGCCGTACGCCGAGGGCTGCCGCCAGTTCACGGACGTCGGCGGGGCCCAGCAGGGCGTCGGGGGCGGGGCTGCTGCTCACGGGACAAGGGTACGGGGCCGGTCGGCCGGGCCCCGCCGCCCACCGGGGACCCCCGTTCCCCCGGCCGCATCCTGGTGCCGCAGTTCTAGTACCCGAAGGCGCGCGCCGTGTTCGCCGCCAGCGCGGTCGCCAGGGTGTCCTCGTCGGTCCCGCGGACGGCGGCCATCGCGCGCACGGTGACCGGCACCAGGTACGGCGCGTTCGGCCGCCCCCGGTACGGCACCGGCGTCAGGAAGGGCGCGTCGGTCTCCACGAGGACCAGCTCCGGCGGGGCCACGGCCAGGGCGTCGCGCAGCTGCCCGGCGTTCTTGAACGTCACGTTCCCCGCGAAGGACATGAAGTACCCGGCGCGGGCGCACACCTCGGCCATCTCGGCGTCGCCGGAGTAGCAGTGGAAGACGGTCCGCTCGGGGGCGCCCTCCTCCTTGAGCACGCGCAGCACGTCGGCGTGGGCGTCGCGGTCGTGGATGACGAGGGCCTTGCCGTGCCGTTTGGCGATCTCGATGTGGGCCCGGAACGACCGTTCCTGGGCCTCCTTGCCCTCCGGCCCGGTACGGAAGTAGTCGAGCCCGGTCTCTCCGACACCCTTGACCTGCGGCAGCGCGGCGAGCCGGTCGATCTCGGCGAGCGCCGCGTCGAGTCCGGCGGCGCCGCCCGGCTCACGTGCGCCCTGCCGCGACCAGCCTCCCCCAGCCCCAGGGGGCTGGGAGGTGCCCCCAGGATCCCCGTGCACGATGCGCGGGGCCTCGTTCGGGTGGAGGGCGACCGCGGCGTGGACGCCGGTGTACGCCGCCGCGGTCTCGGCCGCCCACCGGGAGCCCTTCACGTCGCACCCGACCTGGACGACCGTCGTGACGCCGACCGACGCGGCCTTCGCGAGGGCTTCCCCGACGGTGCCGGACTGCATGTCGAGATGGGTGTGGGAGTCGGCCACCGGCACCCGCAGGGGCTCCGGCAGCGGCGGCGCCGCATGCTTGGCGGCCTTGGCGGCCTTGGCGGCCTTGTCGGCTCCGGCGGCTTCGGCGCCGCGCACGGCGTTCGGATCGGTGTCGGTCGAAGACATGCCCCGATCCTACGAACACGGAAGGGGCATGCCCTCACCCGGCGGATCAGCCCGCGCTGCGGTGGAACGGGTGGAGGAGGTCGGACAGATGCCAGTGGTGGTCGCGCGCCGGCTGCGCCGGCTGTGCCGATCCCGGCGCCGGCCGGGGAGCCGGTCGTGGGGCCGCCCGCCGCGCGTGGCGCTGCGCCGAGGACACCCGCCCCGCCGCCATGATGCGCACGAGGTGCCCGTCGCACTTGAGGCACGTCGGCCGGCTCAGCGGCGACGGCACGATCTCGCCGTCGGCGACGTACAGGACGAACTCGGTGCCGTCCGCGTCCCTGTGGTGCTCGATCTCGTACGCCTGCTCCCAGCCGTGCCCGCACCGCATGCAGGCGAAGGAGTAGGACTCGTGGACGACGGCGTCCGCCACACCGCTGCCGAGGTCGGTCTGCCCTGCGATCTCACTCACTGCCAGCTCCTCTTGTCCGCCGGACAAGCGCCCCGGCACCGGGGACTGCGGTCCCGGCGGGGGCGAGGGACGGGGACGTCCCACCACCCAGTGGACTCCGCGGTGAGTATGAATGCACCCGTCCTGTCAAGTGTTGGAGCCGTTTTGGACTTTCCTTGCCGAATCCACCCGTACGCGCCCCCGTGTTTTACCTGCCCGACAGCCCGCTTTGCCGCCGCATGGAGCGCACGCTCAGCAGAGACCCGGAGCGCTCATACGAAACGAAACCCCAGGTCGGAGGCGCACGCGCCCCGTATCCGCCCCCTCAGGACCCGGCGGGGCGCTCCTTCCGGGAGCGGCTCGCCCTCGCACCGCCCTCCGCGTGCTTCGCCGCCACCACCGCGTCGAACACCTCCCGTTTCGGCAGCCCCGCCTCTGCGGCCACCGCCGCGATCGCCTCCTTGCGCCGCTCCCCCGCCTCCTCCCGCACCCGTACCCGCCGCACCAGCTCGGCCGCGTCGAGCGGCTCGGCGGGCCGCTCCGGGGCGCCCTCGACGACGACGGTGATCTCGCCGCGCACTCCCTCGGCGGCCCACTGCGCCAGCTCCCCGAGCGGACCGCGCCTGATCTCCTCGTAGGTCTTGGTCAGTTCGCGGCAGACGGCGGCCCGCCGGCCGTCGCCGAAGACCTCGGCCATCGCGGCGAGGGTGTCGTCGAGGCGGTGCGGGGCCTCGAAGTAGACGAGGGTGCGCCGCTCGTCCGCGACGTCCCGCAGCCGGGAGAGCCGTTCGCCCGCCTTGCGCGGCAGGAACCCCTCGAAGCAGAACCGGTCGACGGGCAGCCCGGACAGCGCGAGCGCGGTGAGGACGGCGGACGGACCCGGCACCGCCGTGACCCGTACGTCCCGTTCGACGGCCGCCGCGACCAGCCGGAACCCGGGGTCGGACACCGACGGCATCCCGGCGTCGGTGACCAGCAGCACCCGCGCCCCGCCCAGCAGCTCGTCCACCAGCTCGGGGGTGCGGGCGGCCTCGTTGCCCTCGAAGTACGACACCACGCGCCCCTTGGGCGTCACGCCCAGCGCCTGGGTGAGCCGCCGCAGGCGCCGGGTGTCCTCGGCGGCGACGACGTCGGCGGCGGCGAGTTCCTCGGCGAGCCGCGGCGGCGCGTCGGCGATGTCACCGATGGGCGTACCGGCAAGGACCAGGGTTCCGGGAGCACCGGGGGCAACTGTCACGTTTCCATCCTCCCAGGGGCCCGGAGCGCAAAGAACAAGACAGAATGCATCCGTACCGTTACGGCACATGCACGGGACTCACACAGCGGCTTTCCCTACGATGGCGCGGGTGACCAGTACCGCGTCCTCCACGGACACCCGGCAGGGCCAGGCACCGCACGACCAGCGTCCGTCGTGGCCGCAGCGGCTGCGCCGCTTCGGCTACACGGCACGGCCGGTCGTGGACGTCCGCGACCGCCTCGTGCCGCCGTACGCCGAGCCCGGCGCGCGCATGTGGCAGGTGCTGGGCGTGCCGCCCACGCTGGCCGACCGTGTCGCGCGCTGGTCGGGCTGGGGCGGGCCGCTGCTGGTGACGCTGCTGGCGGGCGTCATGCGGTTCTGGCACCTGGGCAGCCCGAAGGCGGTGATATTCGACGAGACGTACTACGCGAAGGACGCGTGGGCGCTCGTGCACCGCGGTTTCGAGGTCAACTGGGACAAGAACGCCAACGATCTGGTCATCCAGTCGAACGGTCATGTGAAGATCCCGCTGGACGCGGCCTACGTGGTGCATCCGCCGGTCGGCAAGTACGTCATCGGCCTGGGCGAGCTGATGTTCGGGTTCAACCCGTTCGGCTGGCGGTTCATGACGGCGGTGCTCGGCACGCTGTCGGTGCTGATGCTGTGCAGGATCGGCCGCCGGCTGTTCCGCTCCACGTTCCTCGGCTGTCTGGCGGGCGCGCTGCTCGCGGTGGACGGGCTGGCGTTCGTGATGAGCCGGACATCGCTGCTGGACGGGGTGCTGACGTTCTTCGTCCTGGCGGCGTTCGGCTGTCTGCTGATCGACCGCGACCGGGCGCGCGCCAGACTGGCGGCCGCGCTCCCGGCGGACGCGGACGGCCGGATCCGGCCCGACGCCCACCTCGCGCAGACCCTGAGCCTCGGCCTGCGGCCGTACCGCTGGGCGGCCGGAATCCTGCTGGGGCTCGCGATCGGCACCAAGTGGAACGGCCTGTACATCCTGGCGGCGTTCTGTGTGATGGCGGTGCTGTGGGACGCGGCCTCGCGCCGGGTGGCGGGCGCGCCGTTCGCGTTCGCGGCGGCCCTGCGGCGTGACACCGGCATCACCTTCCTGGCCACGGTCCCGGTCGCGATCGGCGTCTATCTGGTCTCCTGGACCGGCTGGATCCTGTCCCCGGCGGACGGCAGCGGCGGCTACTTCCGCAACTGGGCGGCCACCGCGGGCAAGGGCGGCCACTTCACCTTCCTGCCGGACTGGCTGCGCAGCCTGTGGCACTACGAGCACGAGGTCTACAAGTTCCACGTGGGTCTCTCCTCGCCGCACACCTACCAGTCCAACCCGTGGAGCTGGCTCGTCGACGGCCGCCCGGTGTCGTACTACTACGTGTCCCCCTCGCCGGGCGTGGACGGCTGCCCGTCGGACGCGGGCGCGAAGTGCGCGCGCGAGGTGCTGGCGCTCGGCACCCCGCTGCTGTGGTGGGCGGCGTGCTTCGCGGTGCTGTACGTGCTGTGGCGGTGGGCGTTCCGCCGCGACTGGCGCGCGGGGGCGATCGCGTGCGGGGTGGCGGCCGGCTACCTGCCCTGGTTCATGTACCAGGAGCGCACGATCTTCTTCTTCTACGCGGTCGTCTTCGTGCCGTTCCTGTGCCTGGCGGTGGCGATGCTGCTCGGTGCGATCATCGGCCCGCCCGGGTCGGGCGACACCCGCCGGGTGGTGGGCGCGGTGGGCGCGGGCGTCCTCGTCCTGCTGATCGCGTGGAACTTCATCTACTTCTGGCCCCTCTACACCGGTATGTCCATCCCGATCGAGCAGTGGCGTTCACGGATGTGGCTGGACACCTGGATCTGAGGGGCGCCCAGTCCGTCATCTGATCTCTGTTCGGCCGACAACCGTCGTCAGGCGTCACAGGAGTCCCTCATCCGGCCTACAGTTCACTGGACCGGATCAGGAGGGAACGGCCATGCGCAAGGGGGTCAAGGCCACACTCGTGGGCGGGGTGCTGGTCGCGATGGTGGGCGGCGCGGGGTACGGGGCCATGAACGTCGTGTCCGCGCTGAACGGCTCCGCCACGGGCGGCGCGGAGCCGGTGCGGACCGGGCCGCCGACGCGGGACGAGGTCAAGGAGACGACCACCGCGTTCTTCGGCGCGTGGGAGAAGGGCGAGGCCGCCGAGGCGGCGTCGTACACCAACTACCCGGGCGCGGCGGAGAGTCTGCTCGCGGCCTACGGCGGTGTCGCACACATCACCGGTGTGAAGATCACCCCGGGCGCGGCGACCGGCGCCACCGTGCCGTTCTCCGTGAAGGCGACGGTGTCGTACGAGGGCAGGTCCCAGCCCCTCGACTACAGCACCGAGCTGACGGTGGTACGGGGCGAGAGCACGCACCGGGCGCTCGTCGACTGGCAGCCCACCGTCGTCCACCCGAAGCTGCGCAAGGGCGACACGCTGGTCACCGGCGATTCGGCGGCACCGCCGATCGAGGCCCTGGACCGCGACGGCAAGGTGCTGACCCAGGAGAAGTACCCCTCCCTCGGGCCGATCCTGGACGGGCTGCGCGAGAAGTACGGCGACCGGGCGGGCGGTTCGCCCGCCGTGGAGCTGAGCATCAAACACGCCGACACCACCAGCGCCGACACCCCGCTGCTCACCCTGGCCAAGGGCCGGACGGGCAAGCTGCGCACCACGCTGAGCGCCACCGCGCAGGCGGCGGCGGAGACAGCGGTGACCAAGTTCGCCGAGTCGTCGGTGGTCGCCGTCAAGCCGAGCACCGGTGAGGTACTGGCGGTCGCCAACCACCGCAACGACGGCTGGAACGCGGCCTTCCTCGGCCGGCTCGCCCCCGGCTCCACCATGAAGATCATCAGTGCGGCCACCCTCATCGACAACCGCATCACCCGCGCCGACGGCCCCGCCCCCTGCCCCGACGAGGCCGTCTGGCAGAGCGAGACCTTCCACAACCTCGACGGCATGAAGGCCGACGAGCACGCCACCCTGTCGGACAGCTTCTCCCGCTCCTGCAACACGGCGTTCGTGAAGTACGCGGACTCCGTGCGGGTGGACTCGCTGACCAAGGAGGCCGAGGACCGCTTCGGGCTCGGCCGGGACAACTGGAAGGTCGGCATCCCGTCCTTCGACGGCTCGGTCCCCGCCTCCGGCGGACCGGACACCGCGGCCAACATGATCGGCCAGGGCCAGGTGCAGCTCAGCCCGCTGAACCTGGCGTCGGTGACGGCGACCGCCATGACCGGCGCCTTCCGGCAGCCGGTGCTGGTCCCGGCCAAGCTGGACGACCGCCCGCTGGCCACGGCGAAGGGGCTGTCCGCGTCGACCGTGGGGCAGCTGCGCGCCATGATGAACCGCACCGCCGTCAGCGGCACCGCGGCCCGTGCGATGGCCGGGCTCGGCGGCAGCGTCGGCGCGAAGACCGGCTCCGCCGAGGTCGACGGGCAGGCCAGGTCCAACAGCTGGTTCACCGGGTACCGCAACGACGTCGCGGCGGCCGCCATGACCCAGGAGGGCGGCCACGGCGGCGACGCGGCGGGCCCGATCGTGGCGGCGGTGCTGCGGGCGGCCGGCTGAACCGGACGGACACCCGGAGGACCACCGGAGATCCGCCGGAGGACCGACCGGAGGAGCCCCGGAGGCGTGAGGTCCGTCAGAAGCGTTGTACGGCCGTTGTGTGGCCGACATCACCCGTGACGCACCGCCACAGGTCGGGACTCTAGTGTGGTCGTCGTCGTTGAGGACGTGGTGGGACAGACGGGCGGCGGGGACCCGGCCGAGGGCGCGGAGGATCGGGAACTGTGGGCAAGAGGGGCAAGAGAAGACGCACCGTGGAGCGGCAGAGGCCCAGGCCGGCCGTGCTGGCCGGGACGGCCGCCGCGGTCCTCGTGGGCGCCGGGATCGGTGTGTACGCGGTCTTCGGCGGCGGAGCGGCCGCCGACGACAACGCCGGGGCGTCCGCCCACCGGGCGGTCAGAACGGGACCGCTGTCCGCCACCGAGGTGCGGACGGCCGCGCAGACCTTCCTGACGGCCTGGCAGAGCGGCAGCGTCAGCCGGGCCGCGGCCGCCACCGACGACCCGTCCGCCGCCACCACGCTGCTCACCGGCTACACCAAGGACGCCCACATCGAGGACGTCACCCTCACCCCCGGCACCCGCACCGGCGACAAGGTCCCCTTCGCCGTGAAGGCGACGGTCTCCTACAAGGGCGTCAGCAAGCCGCTCGCCTACGGCTCCGCGCTGACCGTCGTGCGCCGCGCGGCGGACGGCAAGCCGCTGGTCGGCTGGCACGCCACCGTCGTCCACCCCGATCTCGAGGACGGGGACACCCTGGTCACCGGCGCGTCCGGCACCCCGCCGATCAAGGCGTACGACCGGGACGGCGGCGAGCTGACCACCGCGAAGTACCCGTCGCTGGGCACGGTGCTGGACGGGCTGCGCGAGAAGTACGGCAAGACGGCCGGCGGCAAGGCGGGCGTCGAACTGCGCGTGGTGCGCGGCAAGGCGTCCGAGAAGGCCGAGCTGTCCGACAAGACTCTCGTCGAGCTGAGCAAGGGCACCCCGGGCTCGGTGAGGACGACACTGGACCCGGCTCTCCAGGCCACCGCCGAGAAACAGGTCGGCACCCGGGAGAGGTCGTCGGTCGTGGTGCTGCGGCCGTCGACCGGCGAGATCCTCGCCGCGGCGAACGCCTCGCACGGCTTCAACACCGCCTTCCTGGGCTCCCTCGCCCCCGGTTCCACGATGAAGGTCATCACGTCGTCGCTGCTGATCGAGAAGGACCTGGCGTCGGCGGACAAGAAGCATCCCTGTCCCAAGACGTTCAAGTACGGCGGCTGGACCTTCCACAACGACGACGACTTCGAGATCAAGGGCGGCACCTTCAAGGCCAGCTTCGCCCGCTCCTGCAACACCGCCTTCATCAGCCAGGCCGGAAAGCTGGACAACGACTCCCTGACCGAGCAGGCCCAGCAGGTCTTCGGGCTCGGCATGGACAACTGGGCGATCGGTGTGCCGTCGATGGACGGCTCGGTGCCGGTGCAGTCGGCGGCGCAGAAGGCGGCGGAGCTGATCGGGCAGGGCGGGGTGCGGATGAACCCGCTGAACATGGCGTCGGTCGCCGCGACCGTGAAGTCGGGCACCTTCCACCAGCCCTACCTGGTCTCCCCGACGGTCGACCACCGCACCCTGGCCACCGCCTCACGCACTCTGTCCGCGGCCACGCTGGCGCAGCTGCGCGAGCTGATGCGGTACACGGCGGCCTACGGCACCGCCGCCGAGGCGATGTCGGGTCTCGGCCCGGACTACGGTGCCAAGACGGGCTCGGCGGAGGTCGACGGGCAGAAGAAGCCGAACGGGTGGTTCACCGCGTACAAGGGGGACCTCGCGGCCGCGGGTGTCGTCCAGGCGGGTGGCCACGGCGGAGACACGGCGGGCCCGATCGTGGCCACGCTGCTCAAACAGGGCGGCTGACCGAGCACCCTGGCCCTCGACCTTCGGCCCTCGGCGGTCAGTCGGCCTCCGGCCGCCCACCGGCTGCCCCGGAGGCCACCTGACGGCCGCCGGCCGGCCCTGGAGGTCGGCCACCGCCCGGACCCCGGCCCCTCGCCGGCCTGCGGGCGCCGGCCGGGTCCCGGCCCGGCTCAGCGGGCGACCGGCTGCCCCGTCTGATAGGTGCGGCGCAGGAATCCGGCCAGCGTCTTGGACTCGAACTGCACCACCGACACCCCCTGCTCGGAGTGCAGCTCGACCACGGCCTGGACCCGCCCGCACGGCCACACCCGCACGTCACCCTGCTCCGCCGGGGCCCGCAGGCCCTGTTCGAGGAGTGTCCGGGAGACGGTCCACTCGTGGGTGCCGGGCAGACCGACCCGTACCGAGCGGGGGTCCGTGTCGGGGTCGTAGCGCAGGACGACCGGGACGGCGGCGTGCTCGTCGCGGAGTTCGGCATCGGCCTCGGTGGTGATGTGGGCTCGTGCGTACTGTTCGACCACGGACATCAGAGGCCCCTTACGCTCCATGAGCTGTGCGAAAGCTGTGCATCCACTTCTCGCTCACCTCAACCAATGTCCCATATTCCGGCGATTACGCGCCCGGAGCGCCGATTCGCGCCCCCGCATGAGCGATGTCACATGCGCTCGCGCGCAAACCTCCGGATGGCCACCGGCTGAACGGCCGGACAAACAATCGACTCGCTCTTGCAAGTCGTTCGCAACAAGCCCCTATCATCGAACCGTGCACGTACCTGACGGATTCATCGACGCCCCCACGTCCGCCGTGACCGGCGTGCTGGCCGCCGGCGCCATCGCGGTCAGCCTGCGCGGCGCACGCCGCGAACTCGACGAACGGACCGCCCCGCTGGCCGGTCTGGTGGCCGCGTTCATCTTCGCGGTGCAGATGCTCAACTTCCCCGTGGCCGCGGGCACCAGCGGTCACCTCCTCGGCGGCGCGCTCGCCGCGATCCTGGTCGGGCCGTACACGGGTGTGCTGTGCGTGTCCGTGGTGCTGCTGATGCAGGGCATCCTGTTCGCCGACGGCGGCCTGACCGCGCTCGGCGTGAACATCACCGACATGGCGATCGTGACGACGGTGGTGTCCTACGCCGTCTTCCGGCTGCTGGTGAAGGCCCTGCCGCGCGGCCGCCGTACGGTCACCGTCGCCTCCTTCCTCGCCGCGCTGGTCTCGGTGCCGGCGGCGGCGCTGGTGTTCACCCTGATCTACGCGGTCGGCGGCACCACGGACGTGCCGATCGGCAAGGTCGCCACCGCGATGATCGGCGTCCACGTCCTCATCGGCCTCGGCGAGGCCGTGATCACCTCGCTGACGGTCGGCGCGGTCATCGCCGTACGCCCGGACCTGGTGCACGGCGCGCGGGGACTGGAGCAACGGCTCAGGCTCCGGGTGAACGGCGAACTCGTCGACGCGCCCGCCGCCCGCCCGGTGCCGGTCGCCCGCGCGTCCCGCCGTACGGTGTGGATCGCGGGTGCGGCCGTCTCCCTGCTCCTCGCCGGCGTGGTCAGCTTCTACGCCTCCGCCAGCCCCGACGGGCTGGAGAAGGTCGCCCGTGACCAGGGCATCGACAAGCAGGCGAAGCCGCACGCGAGCGACGGCTCGCCGCTCGCCGGGTACGGGGTCAAGGACATCGCGGACGCCCGGCTGTCCGGCGGACTCGCGGGCGTGATCGGGGTCGGCTCGACGGTCGTCGCGGGCAGCACCGTCTTCTGGGTGGTGCGCAGACGCCGTACGGACGGCACACCGACCGACACGCCGACGCAGCCGCGCCGCGTCGCCGAGCCCTCGTCGCAGGCGGGCTGAGGCGGTATGGGAGCGGGACACGCGCACCGGCTGTACCGGCACGGGCACTCCCCCGTGCACGCCCTGCCGCCGCACACCAAGCTCGCCGCCGCGTTCGCGTTCGTCGTGGTGGTCGTGTCGACGCCGCGCACCGCCATGTGGGCGTTCGCGCTGTACGCCGTCCTGCTCGGCGCCGTCGCGTACGCCGCCCGGGTGCCCGCCGGGTTCCTGCTGAAGCGGCTGCTGATCGAGGTGCCGTTCGTGGCGTTCGCGGTCCTGATGCCGTTCGTCGCCGAGGGCCCGCGCACCCACGTCCTGGGGCTCTCGCTGAGCACCGCCGGACTGTGGGGCGCCTGGAACGTGCTCGCCAAGGGCACCCTGGGCGTCGCCGCCTCCGTCCTGCTGGCCTCGACCACCGAACTGCGGGAACTGCTGCTCGGGCTCCAGCGGCTGAGACTCCCGCCGCTGCTCGTGCAGATCGCGTCCTTCATGATCCGCTACGGCGACGTCATCACCGACGAGATGCGCCGGATGCGGATCGCCCGCGAGTCCCGCGGCTTCGAGGCGCGCGGCGTACGGCACTGGGGTGTGCTCGCCAAGTCGGCGGGCGCCCTGTTCATCCGGTCCTACGAGCGTGGCGAGCGGGTGCACCTCGCCATGGTCAGCCGGGGCTACGCCGGTTCGATGCCGGTCATCGACGAGGTGACCGCGTCCCGGGCCCAGTGGTCGTACGCCCTCGCCCTCCCCTGCACCGCCCTCGTCGTCTGCCTCCTGGGATGGACCCTGTGACCGCCGTGCCCGATACCACCGCCGCGACCGATGGGACCCCTGGGACCGCTGAGCCGGAGGCGACCGCCGCCCCCGCCTCCCTGGAGGTGTCCGGGCTGGCCTTCGCCTACCCCGACGGCCATCAGGCGCTGTTCGGGGTCGACTTCCGGATCGGACGCGGCGAGCGCGTCGCCCTGCTCGGGCCCAACGGCGCGGGCAAGACGACGCTCGTCCTGCATCTCAACGGCATCCTGACGGCGGGCGCCGGGACGGTGACGGTGGCGGGGCTGCCGGTCGGGCGGCGGCACATGGCGGAGATCCGGCAGAAGGTCGGCATCGTCTTCCAGGACCCCGACGACCAGCTGTTCATGCCGACGGTCCGGGAGGACGTGGCCTTCGGGCCCGCGGCGGCCGGGCTCAAGGGCGCCGGGCTGGAGGCCCGGGTGCGGACGGCCCTGGAGCAGGTCGGCATGGCGGACTTCGCGGACCGGCCGCCGCACCATCTCTCCTTCGGCCAGCGGCGCCGGGTGGCCGTGGCGACCGTGCTGGCCATGGAGCCGGAGATCCTCGTCCTCGACGAGCCGTCCTCCAACCTCGACCCCGCCTCCCGCCGCGAACTCGCCGACATCCTGAGGTCGTTGGACGTGACGGTCCTGATGGTCACGCACGATCTGCCGTACGCGCTGGAGCTGTGCCCGCGCGCGATGATCCTCAGCGACGGCGTGATCGCCGCCGACGGCCCCACCGGCGAGCTGCTGTCCGACGACGCCCTGATGCGCGCCCACCGCCTGGAACTCCCCTTCGGCTTCGACCCGCGCTCCGTGACCCCGCGCGGGTGAGCACGGGGTCGGGGGAGAGCGGGGTCAGGGGGAGGACGGCGGCTCAGACGTGGATCGGGTGGGACGTGCGGCCCGACGCCTGGTCGATCTCGACGTGCGCCTTGGTGAGGAGTTCCATCGCCAGCTCGTTGAGGGCACGGGCCCCGGCGATCTCCTCGCCCACCTTGGGCTGATTGGAGTCCGAGTGGTGGCGGCTGGCGCGCCCGTGCGCCCTCACCTCCGACCCGTCGGGCAGCCGTAGCAGGGCGACGGCCCTGGTGTGCTCCTCGTCCTCCATGAACTCCATCTCGACGTGCCATCCCACAGTGGTGTGCATCATCACGATCACCTCCGGAATCCCTGTTTCCAGAGTGCGCCGCGACGGCCCGCCGGGCCACCGATGGTTCCCACCGGATCCGGTCGCCCGCACCGGGGCCGGGCGCTCACACGGCCGCCGGGGGCTCCCCCTCGTCGAAGCTGGCGTAGTACGCGGCGGCCATGTCCTCGTCGCCGTGCCCCTGCGCCGCCGCCCGCGCGAACCGCTCGGCACTCGCGGCGGCCACGTCCAGCCGCACCCCGTGGGCCTCCCCCGCCGCGACGATCAGCCGGGCGTCCTTCTCCGCGGTGACCACGGCGAAGCTCGCCGGGGACAGCCCGCCCTCCAGGATCGCCGCGCCCTTGGCCCGCAGATACCCCATGTCGAGCGGGCCGCCGGCGATCAGGCCGAAGAAGTCCGCCGGGTCCACGCCGAGGCCGTGGGCCAGCGCCAGGGTCTCCCCGGCCGCGGCGGTGACCGCGACGACCCAGCTGTTGGCGACCAGCTTGAGCCTGGTCGCGGTGGCCGCCGCGCCGTCGTCGCCGGTCCACACCGTGCGCGCCCCGACCGCCTCGAACACCGGCAGCACCGTCTCGCGCCCCCGGGCGGGCCCGGCGGCCAGCACCGTGAGCTGCCCGGCCTCGGCGGGCTGCCGGGTACCGAGCACGGGGGCGTCGTAGAAGACGAGGCCGTGCTCGGCGGCGAAGGACGCCAGCAGCGGTACGGACTCCAGGCCGGCCGTCGTCGACTGCGCCCAGACGGTGCCGGGCCGCAGCCCGGGGACGGCCTCGCGCATGACCTCCATGGCGGCGCCGCCGTCGTAGAGCATGGTCAGGACGACATCGGCGCCGCGGACCGCCTCCTCGGGGCTCTCGGTGACGTGCGCGCCGTCGGCGGCGAGCGGCTCCGCCTTGGCGCGGGTGCGGTTCCAGGCGCGGACGGTGTGTCCGGCGCGGGCGATGTTGCGGGCCATCGCCGCGCCCATGATCCCGGTGCCGAGGACGGCCACGGTGAGCTTGTCGGTGGCGGTGGCGCTGTCAGTGCCGGTGTCGGTCATGACGGGGGTTCCTCATCGTCGTTCGTCGTGTGCGGCGGGCGGTTCGGCGAGCGGTTCGGCAAGTTGCCGGGTGAGCGGCCCGGTGTCGGGTGCCGCTCGCCTCCAGGGTTTCCCGCCGTCGCGTTCTCAACCCGTGGGCACGGGATGCTCACGCACGTCCACGAGGGTGGCGCCCGCGTGGGCGATCAGGGTCCGGGGCGCCATGGGGAAGACCGCGTGCGGGGTACCGGCGGCGGCCCAGACGACGTCGTGCGCGAGGAGGGAGCGGTCGGCGAGGACCCGGGTCCGGGTACGGTGCCCGAAGGGCGGTACGCCGCCGATGGCGTACCCGGTGGTCTCGCGCACCACGTCGGCCTTGGCGCGGGTGACCCGGCCGGCCCCGAGTTCGGCCCGTACGCGCTCCACGTCGACCCGGGAGGCGCCGTCCATCAGCACGAGCACCGGGACGCCGTCGGCGGCGAAGATCAGCGACTTGCAGATCTCGCTCAGCCCGCATCCGAGGGCGGCGGCGGCCTCGGCGGCGGTCCGGGTCGCGTCCGGGAAGCGGCGGACACGGGAGTGCAGGTCGACGAGCCCGAGCGCGTCGAGCGCCGCGGCGAACCGGGGATGGACCCCGGCGGAGTCGGGTGCGGTGGTCATGCGGGCACGCTAGTGCCGCGACCGGGGCGGGGCGAACAGGTTTCGCGCGTGCGTCACGGCCAACAGGTTTCGCGCGGTCGGTACGTGTCCCGTGGGAACGGCGAAGGCCGGTGAGGGCCGTCCCTGGTCCCAGGAGCCCTCACCGGCCGTCGTCACCCGGAAGTGCTACGGCGTCACACCCGCGCCGTCTCCCGGTCCGCACCGGGGCCACGGTGGCCGTCGTCGTCACCGGCGGCCCCGCCGTCCCCGGCACCGCCGTCGGTCAGGGCGCGCAGCCCCTCGCCCTCGACGTCCACGTCGGGCAGCACCCGGTCCAGCCACTTGGGCAGCCACCAGGCGCGCCGCCCGAGCAGGGCCAGCACCGCCGGGACGATCGCCATGCGCACGATGAACGCGTCGAAGAACACGGCGATCGCGAGGCCGAAGCCGATCATCTTGACCATCGACTCGCTGGAGCCGATGAAGCCGGAGAAGACGGCGCTCATGATGATCGCGGCGGCGGTGACCACCCGCGCGCCGTGCCGGAAGCCGGTCACGATCGCCTGGGTCGGCTCCTCCCCGTGGACGTACGCCTCGCGCATCCGTGTCACGAGGAACACCTCGTAGTCCATGGCCAGACCGAACACCACGCCGACCATGAAGATCGGCATCATCGACATCACCGGACCGGTCTGCTCCACGTTCATCACGCCGGACAGCCAGCCCCACTGGAAGACGGCGACCACGGCGCCCAGCGCCGCGAGCACGCTCAGCAGGAAGCCGAGGGCCGCCTTCAGCGGGACGAGCACCGAGCGGAACACCACGATCAGCAGCAGGAACGCCAGGCCGACGACCAGGACCAGATACGGCACCAGCGCGTCGTTGAGCTTCTTCGAGACGTCGATGTTCATCGCCGTCGAGCCGGTGACCAGGACCTTCGCGTCCGTGGTGGCCTCGATGTCCGCGCCCTTGCCGCGGATGGCGTGCACCAGGTCCTCGGTGGACGTGGAGGACGGCTTCGAGGCGGGGATCACGGTGATCATGGCCGTGTCGCCGGCCTTGTTGTACGTCGCCGGGGTGAGGGCGACGACGTCATCGAGGGCCTTGATCCGACCGGCGACGGTGTCGACCGCGGCCTTCGGCTGATCGCTCCCGCCGGCGTCGACGACGACCATGAGGGGGCCGTTGAAGCCCGGTCCGAAGCCCTCGGACAGCAGGTCGTAGGCGCGGCGCTGGGTGGTGGAGACCGGCTGGGAGCCGTCGTCGGGCAGGCCCAGTTCGAGGGAGGCGGCGGGGATCGCGGCGGCGCCCAGGCCGACCACGCCGAGCAGCAGGACGGCGACGGGGCGCCGTACGACGAAGGTCGCCCAGCGGGTACCCATGTTGGGCCGCACCGGCTGCTTCCCGGACCGGCCGTCGGCCTGCGTGGCCGTGCCGGGGCCGTCGGACCGCGCCGTGGCCCTGGTACCGCCCAGGAACCGGCTCTTCTCGCCCGCCGGGCGGACCCGGCGGCCCGCGTAGCCGAGCAGGGCGGGGATCAGGGTGAGGGCGATCAGCACCGCGACGGCGACCGTGCCCGCGGCGGCGACACCCATCTTCGTCAGCAGCGGGATGCGCACCACGGACAGGCCGACCAGGGCGATCACCACGGTGAGACCGGCGAAGACGACGGCCGAGCCCGCCGTGCCCACGGCCCGGCCCGCCGCCTCCTCGCGTTCCCGGCCCTCGGCCAGCTCGGCGCGGTAGCGGGAGACGATGAACAGGGCGTAGTCGATGCCGACGGCGAGGCCGATCATGGTGGCGAGGATGGAGGTCGTCGAGCCCAGATCGAGGGCGTCCGCGAGGGCGGTGATCGTCGACACGCCGATACCGACGCCGATGAGCGCCGTCACCAGGGGCAGCCCGGCCGCGACCAGCGAACCGAAGGTGACGATCAGGACGACGGCCGCGATCGCCACGCCGACGACCTCGCCGGGGCCGGTCTCGGGGATCGTGTTCAGCGCGTCGCCGCCGATCTCGACGGTCAGGCCGGACCGCCGGGCGTCCTGCGCGGCCTTCTTGAGGGCGTCACGCGTGGAGCCGGCGAGCTCCATGCCCTTGGCCTTGTACTTGACGGCGGCGTAGGCGATCGTGCCGTCCCTGCTGATCGCCCGGGCCTGGTACGGATCCGCGACGGAGGCGACCTCGCGGCCGTGCGCCAGCGTGCCCACCAGGGTCTCGACAGCCGCCTTGTTCGCGGCGTCCGTCATCTTGGCGCCCTGCGGCGCCTTGAAGACGACGCGGGCGGTCGCACCGTCGGCGCTCATCCCGGGGAAGCGCTGTTCGAGAAGGTCGAAAGCTTTCTGCGCCTCGGTGCCGGGGATGGAGAAGGAGGTCGAGCCCGCGCCTGGCGCGGAGGCGGCGCCCACGCCCGCGAGCGTGAGCAGCGCCACCCAGAACAGGGCGACGAGATGCCGTCGCCGGTGGGCCAGGCGGCCCAGTCGGTAGAGGAAGGTGGCCACGAGAACGTACTCCCGGTCGGTCGTTGTCGGTTCAGGGCATGGGTGTCCCCCGGCAGGAGGCAGGGAGGATCAGCCCGACGACGTGAGCGGGGACGTCAGGTGGTGCTGGTTCTAGGTGCCGTTCGGGGAGGTCCGCACGGGTGTCAGGGGACGCGGACGCCGAGGGCGGGGAGGACCACGGCGTCCAGGTAGGAGGTGAGGAAGGCCCGGGTCGGCGGCTGGTCGTCGAGCAGCGCGCGGGTGGCGAACCCGCCGACCATCATGTGCAGGACGAAGTCCAGCGCCGGGCAGTCGGCCCTGACCTCGCCGCGGTCGACGGCGCGCTGCAGCAGCCGCCGGAACTCCTGGATCTCCGGCTCGACCAGCTGTTCGCGGAACGCCTGCCGCAGGTCCGGGTTGTGATGGATCGCCATGGCGACGCCGCGCATCAGCGCGGAGTTCCGTTCCATGGTGCAGTCGTCCTCCTGCGCCACCATGGCGTGCAGATCGCCGCGGAGGGAGCCGGTGTCGATCTCGGCGAGCTTGCCCGGCTTGCCGTGCCGGATGGCTCTGACCACCAGTTCGGCCTTGCCGCCCCACTGGCGGTAGAGCGTCGCCTTGCTGGACCGGGTGCGCGCGGCCACGGCGTCCATGGTGAGGGCGTCGTAACCGACCTCCCGGAGCAGATCGAGCACGGCCTCGTACAGCTCGGCCTCACGCTCGGGCGTGATGCGACTGCGACGCGGCGTTGCGACCTCAGCCATGACCCTCACCCTCCTCCGCTCCGTTCCCGCCCCGGGACCGCGTCCCGAGGCTCCGAACGACACGGTTTCGTACATCCCGAAGGTAGCGCAACTCCCAAGCGAAACGAAACAGTTTCGTACGTGTGTTGGATCACCCGGATGCGGGCTTGCGTCACCCGTGGTGACCGCCGAGCGGGGCGGCGGACGGCGTGACCGGCAGAAGTTGCTCCAGCTCCGTCACGGTAAAAACATGGGGAGGTGAGCTATCTGCGCCTGCCGCATCTCAGCGGCGACCGGTTGTGCTTCGTGGCCGAGGACGACCTCTGGCTGGCCAGCCTCGACGACGGCGGCCGGGCCTGGCGGATCACCGCCGACCGCACCCGGCTCGGCCACCCCCGCTTCTCCCCCGACGGCCGGCACATCGCGTACACGAGCTGGCGCAGCCTGGACCCGGAGCTGTACCTGGTCCCGGTGGAGGGCGGCGAGAGCCGCCGGCTGACCTACTGGGGCAGCCCGGACACCCGGGTCTGCGGCTGGACCCCCGACGGCGATGTCCTCGCCGTCGGCTCCCACGGCGAACCGTTCTCCTACTACACCTGGGCCTACAAGGTCACCCCCGACGGCGACCCCGGCCGCAAACTGCCCTGGGGCCCGGTCTCCGACATCCAGGTCACCGACCGGGACGGGTCGGACGAGGCGGGCGGGTCCGGCGGCTCGAACGGGTCCGGCGGCTCCGGCGGTGCGCGCAGGACCCTGCTCCTCACCGGTACCCCTCCGCACGAACCGGCCGCCTGGAAGCGCTACCGCGGCGGCGCCACGGGCCGGCTGTGGCTGCACGGCAAGCAGCTGCTCGCGGACCTCGGCGGCCATCTGCACTCCCCGATGTTCGTCGGCGGCCGCATCGCCTTCCTCTCCGACCACGAGGGCGTCGGCAACCTCTACTCCTGCGCCCCCGACGGCTCCGGCCTGCGCCGCCACACCGATCACGACGCCTTCTACGCCCGGCACGCCTCGTCCGACGGCACCCGTGTCGTCTACCAGTGCGCGGGCGACCTGTGGATCGTCGACGACCTGTCCGAGGCGTCCGTGCCGCGCCGTCTCGACGTACGTCTCGCGGGGCCGCGCTCGGGACGCCGCAGATACCAGATACCGGCGTCGCAGCACGTCAACGGCATCTCGGTGGACGACACCGGCCGGGCCAGCGCCGTCGTGGTGCGCGGCAGCCTGCACTGGCTCACCCACCGCGACGGCCCGTCCCGCACCATCGCCGACATGCCGGGCGTACGGGTACGGCTGCCGGAGATGCTCGGCGCGAGCGGCCGGGTCGCCTACGTCACGGACGCGGAGGGCGAGGACGCCGTCGAGATCGCCTACCTGCCCCGGGCGAGCGGCGGTCGTGCGCCGCGCCGGCTGGCCCGCGGAGAGCTGGGCCGGGTCCTGGAGCTGGTGTCCGACCCGGCGGGGGAACGCCTGGCGATCGCCTCGCACGACGGACGGCTGCTGACCGTGGACGTGACGGAGGAAACCATCGGGGAGACGCCGCAGACCGCCGGGAAGACACCGCAGGTGGCCGGGGAAACCGAGGAAACCGCCAGGGAAACAGCGGAGGAAACGGCCGGCGGGACAGCCGGCTCGCCCCGGGAGGCTGCCGATGCGACCCGCGAGGCCACCGGCTCTACCCAGGAGACAGACGATGCGACCCACCAGGCCACCGGCTCGACCCCGGAGACAGACGATGCGCCCCGCGAGGCCATCGGCTCGGCCGGGGAGGCCGCCGGCTCCGCCGGTCAGGTCACGGAGCTGGTCCGGTCGGTCAACGGCCCGGTCCGGGACCTGGCGTTCTCGCCGGACGGCGCCTGGCTGACCTGGTCGCACCCGGGCATCGGCCGTTCGCTGCGGCAGATCAAGATGGCGCGCATCGAGGACCGTACGGTCATCGACGTCACCAACGGCCGCTTCGAGGACGAGAACCCGGTGTTCACCCGGGACGGCCGCTACCTCGCCTTCCTCTCCTGGCGCGGTTTCGACCCGGTGTACGACGTCCACACCGGGGACCTGTCCTTCCCGCTCGGCTGCCGCCCCTATCTGGTCCCGCTGTCCTCGGCGACCCCCTCTCCCTTCGCCCTGAACCCGGACGGCCGGCCCGCCGCCGGCGGTCTCGATCCCGTGGCCGACGAAGAGGGCACCGGTGACGGCAGCACGGTGACCGTGGAGGCCGAGGGGCTGGAGAGCAGGGTGACACCGTTCCCGGTCGCCGCCTCCAAGTACTCGGCGCTGCGGCCGGTCGCGGGCGGCGGGCTGGTCTGGCTGCGCTGGCCGATCTCGGGCGCGCTGGGCGAGACGTTCGCCAACCCGGCCGACACCAGCGGCCGTCCGACCCTGGAGCACTTCTCCGTCACCAAGGCCAGGAAGTCCGAACTCGTCGACCACCTGGACTGGTTCGCGGTGAGCGGCGACGGCACCCGGCTGGTCGTCGTCGACGAGGGCGACCTGCGCGCGGTGCCCGCCACCGAGTCCGGGGACAGCGACTCGACGACCTGGATAGACGTACGCCGCATCCTGCACGAGGTGGACCCGGGCGCGGAGTGGCGCCAGTCGTACGAGGAGGCCGGAAGGCTGATCCGCGCCTACTTCTGGGACCCCGGCATGTGCGGCATCGACTGGGACGCGGTGCTGGCGCAGTACCGCCCGCTCGTCGAACGCGTCGCCTCCCCCGACGAGTTCGCCGATCTGCTGCGTGAGGTACTGGGCGAGCTGTGCACCTCCCACGCCTATGTCACCGCCGCCCGCCGCAACGAGGGGCCGCCGCACTACCGGCGCGCGCAGGGGCTGCTGGGCGCCAACTTCGTCCGCCGGGAGGAAGGGTGGACCGTGCGGCGGATCCTCGAGGGTGACTCCTCCGATTCCAGGGCCCGTTCGCCGCTGGCCGGTACGGGCATCCGGGAGGGCGCGGTCCTCACCCATGTCGACGGCCGCCCGGTGGACCCGGTGGCGGGCCCGTACCCGCTGCTGGAGGGAGCGGGCGGTACGACGGTGGAGCTGACCTTCACCCCGGCCGGGGGCGAGGGCCCGGCACGGCGGGTGGCGGTGCTCCCGCTCGTCGACGAACGGCCGCTGCGCTACCAGGACTGGGTGGCCAAACGCCGTCAGGTCGTGCGGGAGCTGAGCGGGGGCAGGTGCGGATACCTGCACATCCCCGACATGGGCGGTTCGGGCTGGGCGCAGTTCAACCGCGACCTGCGCATGGAGGTGTCCCGGCCCGCGCTCATCGTCGACGTCCGCGGCAACGCCGGCGGCCACATCAGCGAGCTGGTCATCGAGAAGCTGACCCGCACGATCCTCGGGTGGGACCTCACGAGGAACGCCCAGCCCGTGTCGTACGCCTCCAGCGCCCCGCGCGGTCCCGTGGTCGCCATCGCCGACGAGGCCACCTCGTCCGACGGCGACATGATCACGGCGGCCTTCAAGCTGCTCGGGCTGGGGCCGGTGGTCGGTCAGCGGACCTGGGGCGGGGTCGTCGGCATGACCGGGCGGCACGTGCTGGGGGACGGGACGGTGATCACGGTGCCGATGAACGCGGCGTGGTTCGAGGACTACGGCTGGTCGGTGGAGAACCACGGTGTCCTCCCGGACCTGGAGATCCAGCGCACCCCCCTGGACTGGGCGGAGGGGCGCCACGCCCAGCTCGACGACGCGGTGACGCTGGCCCTGGACCTTCTGACCACCACCCCGCCCGCCACACCCCCCACCGACTCCCCCGCCCCCACCCACACCCGCCCCGCCCTCCCCCCGAGGCCCTGACCCGCACCGCACCCCACGCCCACCCCCGCGGAGGACGTGCACGTGCGGGGCGCCCGGACTGCCCGGACGCCCCGCACGAACCACTACTCGATCGGCGGGCTACAGCTCGTAGTCCTGGTCCATCCGGTCCCGCATCGACTCCTCCGTGTCCTCCACGTCCCGGATGTCATCGGACTTGGAGGTGCGCGAGGAGGTGTGCGACGAGGACCGCGAGGAGGACCGCTCCCCGCCGCTCATCCCGCTCCTGCCCGACTTCTTGCCAGGACTTCCGCCGGACCCGCGTCCCGACCGCTCCCGGGACTCGTCATGTCCCCGTTCACGGTCCCGGTCCTGGTCGGAGGCGCGGTCCCGGTCCTGGTGTCTGTCCTGCATACCCATGCGACGTCACTTCCCTGGCACCTGAGGTGATGGCCCGGTCGGACCCGACCCCGCCACACTCACACGCGCCGCGACCCCCCGCACGTCGATCACTCCCCCGGCACCCCCGGCACCCCCGGCATCCCCCGCGGAGCGCTCCGCTCCCGTTCGTCCGCCGCCCCGCCCGCCCCCACCAGCCCGGTCCGCATCCCCTGCACCCGTGGAGCGAACCGCCGCATCTCCCGCTGCCCCACGGTCCCGATCACCCCGGGCAGATACCCCCGCACCCCCTGCATCCCCCGCAGCCACCACTGCCCGTACACATGACTGGACCGGCGCTCGATCCCCGCGACGAGCCGGTCGACCGCCGGTCCCAGCGGATACGTCTTGTTGGACGGCCACGGAAGCCGCTGCCGCAGTTCCCGCATGACGTCCTCCTGGTCGGCCCCGCGCACCATGTCGGTGTCGGTCCAGGACAGATACCCGACGCCGACCCGCACCCCCCGGTGCCCCACCTCGGCCCGCAGACTGTGCGCGTACGCCTCCACACCCGACTTGGACGCGCAGTAGGCGCTCATCATCGGCGCGGGCGTGATGGCCGCGAGGGAGGCGATCTGCAACAGGTACCCCCGGCTCGACACCAGCAGCGGCAGGAACGCCCGCGCGGTCACCGCCGAGCCGATCAGGTTGACCTCGATGACCCGCCGCCAGGCGTCCGGATCGGAGTCCATGAAGGGACCACCGGTGGCGACGCCGGCGTTGGCGACGACGACGTCCGCCTTCCCGAAGCGTTCCCCGACCTCCCCGGCCACCCGGGTCATCGCCTCGTGATCGGTGACGTCGGCGTACCAGTGCGCGCTGTCGGTGTGCAGCCGCCCGGAGACGTCCTCGAGCGCGTCCGGCTCCAGTCCGACCAGCGCGATCTTCGCGCCGCGCGCGGAGAGCCTGCGCGCGAGCAGTTCACCCACGCCGCGCGCCGCCCCGGTGACGACCGCGACCCGTCCCTCCAGACTCGTCCTGCTCACGCGCTCTCCTCCACAACGTGCTCCCGGCCCTGATCCCGATCCCGACTGTCGGCAGTACCCGCACCCACGGGGACATAAGCGGCGACCAGCTCCCGGATCCGCCCGGTGACCAGCTCCGGCGCCTCCACCGGCGTCATATGGCCGACGCCGGGCAGCTCGGTGCTGCCGACGCAGTCGGGGAGCGCCGCGGCCAGTGCGCGGGCGTGCACGGGAGGCGTCAGCCGGTCCGCCGTACCGGCGATCACCGCCGTCGGCACGCGCAGCTCCCGCACCCCGTGCTCCAGGTCGAGGGCGGCCAGGGTCCGTGACCAGGCGTGCCGTACCCCGGCGGGGCAGGCGTGCACGATGCGCGCGCACGCCTCCACCATGTGCGGGGCGGAGCCGGCGCCCATCGTGGCGTACTTGAGGATGCGGCGCGCGACAGGCGTGACCGGTCCGAGCGGGGCGCGCAGACCGAGAACGCGCGCCGTGAGCCAGGTCCGTGCACGCCCGGCGCCCAGCGGTACCACGAGCGACTCGGCGACCAGCCGTGAACTGCCGGTGCTGCACAGCAGGACGGCGGCGGCGTGCTCCCGGAAGCGGACCCGTGCGGCGGCAGCCATGACGGTCATGCCGCCCATCGAGTGCCCGGCGATCACGGCTTTCTCACCGGGCGCGAGGGTGGCGGCGAGCACCGCTTCGAGGTCGTCCGCGAGCGTGTCGGTGGTGCAGGCGGAGTGGGCGGGACTGCGTCCGTGGCCGCGCTGGTCGTAGGCGATCACCCGGTGGTCGCCGGCCAGCTCCCGGATCTGCCAGGCCCAGAAGGCGGTCGAGCAGGTCCAGCCGTGGGCGAGGACGACGGCGGGCGCGTCCTCGGGGCCGTGCACCTCGACGTGCAGCCGGGCGCCGTCCGCGGAGACGGCGGTGAGCTCGCGGACGGGGACGGGCGGGGCGTACGGCCCGTCGGGCACATGCGTCAGTCGGCTCACGCGCCGGCCTCCACCTTCTTGTCGGTGTTCTCCTGCGGACGGGACTGTGCGGACGGGGCCGCCGGGACGGCGCCGGGCGGGCGCAGCACGTCGTACTCGCCGAGGTCCACGCGCCGGGTGGCGCGCCGGAACTCGGACGTCGTACCGGGCCAGACGGTGGTGTTGCGGCCGTTCGCGTCCAGGTACCAGCTGGTGCAGCCGCCGGTGCTCCACACGGTCCGCCGCATCCGCTCCTGCACCGCGCCGTTCCAGGCGGCGACGGCGTCCGGGCGGGCGTCGAGGGCGGCGCGGCCCCCGAGGACGGCGAGCTGGCGGACGTAGTCGGCCAGGTAGTTCAGCTGGGACTCGATCATGAGGATCATGGAGGAGTTGCCCAGGCCGGTGTTGGGTCCGATGATCGTCATCCAGTTGGGGAATCCGCCGGCCGTGGCTCCGCGCAGGGCCTGCATGCCGTCCTTCCAGGTCTCCGCGAGGGTCCGTCCGTCCGCGCCCACGACCCGGTCGGCGATCGGCATGTCGGTGACGTGGAAGCCGGTGCCGAAGACGATGGCGTCGACCTCGGCCTCGCTGCCGTCGGCGCCGACGGCGACCGGTCCGCGCACCTGGGCGAGCCCGCTCGCCACGACGTCCACATGGGGTTGGACGAGCGCGGGGTAGTAGGCGTTGGAGAGCAGGATCCGCTTGCAGCCGATGCGGTAGTCCGGGGTGAGCCGGGCGCGCAGGGCCGGGTCCTTGACGGCGCGCGTCATGTTGCGCAGGGCGAGCCGCTCGACGAGCCCGAGTTCGTCGGGGTGCCTGGTGAACGCCTGGACCTGGAGTTCCCGGATGCCCCACAGCACCGCGCGCCGGGCCCTGGCGGTGACGGGCAGCTGCCGGTGCAGCCAGCGCTCGGCGCCGGTGACGGGCCGGTCGACACGGGGCAGTACCCAGGGCGGGGTGCGCTGGAAGAGGGTGAGACGGGCGACCTCGGACTGGATCGCGGGCACGATCTGGATGGCGGAGGCGCCGGTGCCGACCACGGCGACGCGCTTGCCGCGCAGGTCGTAGCCGTGGTCCCAGCGGGCGGAGTGGAAGACCTTGCCGGGGAAGGTGCCGAGTCCGGGGATGTCGGGGATCTTCGGGTCGGACAGCGGCCCGGTGGCGGAGACGACCAGGTCGGCGGTGAAGTCGCCGCCCGTGGTCTCGACGTCCCACCACAGGCGTTCCGTGTTCCACGTCATCCGCAGCACCTCGTGCCCGAGACGCAGATGCGGCCGCAGCCCGAAGAGGTCGGTGACGTGCTCCAGATAGGCGCGGATGTGTTCCTGGCCGGAGAAGGCGCGTGGCCAGTCGGGGTTGGGGGCGAAGGAGAACGAGTAGAGATGGGAGGGCACGTCACAGGCGCAGCCCGGATAGCTGTTGTCCCGCCAGGTGCCGCCGACGGCGTCCGCCCGCTCCAGGACGACGAAGTCGGTGATCCCCTCGCGCCGCAGCCGTACGGCCGCCCCGAGCCCTCCGAACCCGGACCCGATCACCGCCACCCGCACATGCGTCGCCCCGCGCCCGCCCCGCGCCCCCTGCCGCTGCTCCCCCTGCCGCTGCTCCCGCTGCTTCTCCTGGACCATCCCGAAGCCTCCACGCGTCGTGTAGCCGCACAACCACGCCAGTGAACGCTGGCACAATGGGGAGGTTAGAGCAGCGCACTACCGATGGGTAGGGGCCGGACGAAGGAAAGTTACCGGCGGTACGCCATAGGGTGCCGGTGTGGCAGAACACGGCGGACGGCCCGCGCTCCCGGGAGGACACCCCGGCGGGCGGCGTGAGTACCGGATGGCGGAGCTGGCCCGGCTGGCCGGCATCACGGTGCGCACCCTGCGCTTCTACCGGGAGCGCAAGCTGATCCCGCCGCCCCGCCGCGAGGGCCGTATCGCCTGGTACGACGACCATCACCTGGCCCGGCTGCGCACCGTCTCGGTCCTGCTGGAGCGCGGTCACACCCTCACCGGGATCGCGGAACTGGCGGAGGCCCTCGACCACGGCAGGGACGTCGCCGACCTCATCGGCGTCGAGGCGCCCACCGAGGAGGAACCGGTCCGCCTGACCCCCGAGGAACTCGCCGCCCGCTTCGAGGGCCAGGTCACGCCCGAGAACCTGGCCGCCGCCCTGGAACTGGGCTACCTGGGCACCGACGGCGGCGAGATCGTCCACATCAGCCGCCGGCTGCTGGACGTCTCCTCGGCCCTGGTCCGCGAGGGCATCCCGCTCGCGGACGTCCTCGCCGCGGGCGAACGGGTACGGGAGCACGCCGACGCCCTGGCCGGCCTCTTCGCCGACCTGGTGCTGCGCCACGCCCCCGAGGAGGACCTCCAGCGCCTGCGCCCGCTGGCCCGCAGCGTGGTGGAGGCCGAACTGTCCCTGGCCCTGGACCGCCGGCTGCACAAACGGGACTGAGCGGACCGGCCGACGGCAGCCGCCGGGAACGGACCGAGACGTGGGACGGACCAGGCCGCGGGACGGACCGGGACCGGGCGGTCAGTCGAGGTGGTCGTACACGACGGTCACCGGGGCGTGGTCGGACCACCGCTCGCCGTGCGTGGCGGCCCGCTCGACGAACCCCTTCACGGCCTTGCCGGCGAGGCCGGGCGTCGCGACGTGGTAGTCGATGCGCCACCCCGTGTCGTTGTCGAAGGCGCGCCCGCGGTAGGACCACCAGGAGTACGGCCCCTCGGCCCCCGGATGCAGCTGCCGCACCACGTCCACGTACCCGCCGTCACCCGCGTCCAGCACCCGTCCGAGCCAGGCCCGCTCCTCCGGCAGGAAGCCGGAGTTCTTGACGTTCCCGCGCCAGTTCTTCAGATCGAGATGCTGATGGGCGATGTTCCAGTCCCCGCACACGAGGACCTCCCGCCCCTCGGCGGCGGCCCGCTCCCTGAGCCCCTTCAGATGACCGAGAAAGGCGTCCATGAACCGCACCTTCTCGTCCTGCCGCTCGGTCCCGACCTCACCGGCGGGCAGATAGAGACTCGCGACGGTGAGACCGGGCAGATCGGCTTCCACGTACCGTCCGCTGCCGTCGAACTCGGCGACCCCGAACCCGGTCCGGACGGCGTCGGGCTCCCGCCGCGTGTAGAGCGACACCCCGGCGCGCCCCTTCGCCACGACCGCCGGGGCGTGCACGACGTGCCACCCCTCGGGCCGCGCCACGCCCTGTGGCAACTGCGCCTCCTCGGCGCGCACCTCCTGGAGACACAGCACATCGGCGGAGGTCCCGGCGAGCCACTCGACGAAGCCCTTCCTGGCGGCGGCCCGCAGTCCATTGACGTTCACAGAGGTCACTGTCAGCACCCCGGCACGATACCGGCACACTGGAGGTCGCCCGAGTCCCGTCCACCGGAGAGAAACCCTTACCGCCCCATGAACATCCGCCGAGTGTCCTTCGACCACCCCGACGCCGTACAGCTGAACGACGAGGTGCAGGCCGAGTACCGCCTGCGCTACGGCGACGAAGGCGACGCCACCTACCTCGAACCGGCCCACTTCGAGCCCCCGAACGGCATCTACCTCATCGCCTACGACGCCACCGACCGCCCCGTCGCCACGGGTGGCTGGCGCCGCCAGGACGCCAACCCGGAGGGCCACGAGGACGGCGACGCCGAACTCAAGCGCATGTTCGTGACAGCGGGAGCCCGCGGCAAGGGCCTCGCCCGCCGCCTCCTGGCCGCCCTGGAGGAGGACGCCCGCGCGGCCGGCCGCATCCGCATGGTCCTGGAGACCGGCACCAAACAGCCGGAGGCCATAGCCCTCTACACCTCCAGCGGCTACGAGCCCTGCACCAAGTTCGGCTACTACCGCCACTACGAGAACAGCGTCTGCTACGCCAAGCCCCTGTGAGAGAAAGCCGGTCGGTGCCACACCGAGCGGTGTCCCGGCGCGGACCCGGACGGGCAGCGCGCTCGAGTTCCCGTAGACCGCCGCGACTCTTCCGACAGGTCCATCGGTGACCGGCGGGGCCATCGGTGACCGGCGCGCGCGACGGCGGTCCACTGAGCCACGGAGATCGCGCACTGCGGGCCGCGTTCCAGAACTGCGACGCGGCCCGGGCTCCGCTCCTGGATCCGGTGACCCCACCACGCCGGTCACCCCTGCGAGGAAACGGTCCACCAGCACGCACGCCCTCGGCCAGCCCCCGGAAACGACGAAGATCCCGCCGATCATCATGATCGGCGGGATCTCGTCAACCGCCCCTGAGCTGACTCAAGAACAGTCGTGCGTGGACCTGAGGGGATTCGAACCCCTGGCCCCCTCGATGCGAACGAGGTGCGCTACCGGACTGCGCCACAGGCCCTTGCAACGAGTGAAACTCTAGCATCCGGATCCGGCAGCTTAAAAATCCGTTCCCGGTCCGCCCCGCCGAGTCGTGTTCTGCCCGTCCGGCCTCCCGGAACGGCCGGTCCGGCGCCTGAGGACGAGGCATGTTCAGGACCGGCGGAGCGGGGTCCCAGGGCCCGGCCCCGGGGACGGGAACGGGGACGGAAAGGGGCGGCGGGGGCGTATCCCGCGCCCCCGCCGCCCCTCCGCACGGTCGGCCGGCCGCCGACGCACCGTCACTCGTTGGCGGCCCGAGGCCGCTCCCCGTCCTCGTACTGGTCGAACAGCGGCGTGCGCCCCCGTCCCCGGGACCGGCGGGCGGACGCCGCGCGGCGGGCCTCCGCACCGGGCTGCCGTTCCTCCGCCTCCGCTTCCGTCCCGGTATCCTCCGGCTCCGGTTCCGGCACCGCGGACCGCGCCTCGGACTCCCGCGGCTCGGCGCCCTCCGGTGCCACCGTGCTGGACCGCGCCGAGCTCCACGTGTCCGGCGCCCCGAGATCGACATCGGAGGTGGCCCGCGGAGCGACCGGTGCGGTCACGTACGTCGGCAGCGGCACCGGGACGGGGTCCCAGCTGTCACCGTGGCCGGGCCGGCGCTGTCGCTCACGCTGCTGGTCGACCCACTCGGCGTGGTCGGTCTGCTCGACCAGCGCGCGCCGGCCGGCGGCGAGGGCGGACATGCCGGAATCGGTCTGTGTCTCAGGCCCGTCGTCCGGTTCGTCGGCGTCGGCACCCGCCTCGGCCTGGGCCGCCTCCGCGGCGGTACGGCGGCGCGGCTGGCGCTGCCGTTCCCGGAGCCGCTGCGCGGCGGCCTCGGCCCGGCGGCGGTCCATCTGGTAGGCGAAGCGGTTCCGTTCCTGGATCCGCAGATAGGCGATGTATCCGCTGAGCAGGGCGGCCGGCGCTCCGGGCGCCCACAGGAACGCCAGTCCTCCGACCGCGGCGACGATCGCGCCCAGGGTGAAGGCGAGGAAGAGCACCACGGTGGTGCGCCGACGGCGTGCGAGGACCCTGGTACGCCGGGCACGCGCCGCGGCGGCCTCCGCCGACACGTCGCGCCGTGGCGCCGGTGCGCGCTTGCGCCCCCGAGCGGGGTCGGCGGACTTCGGCGCCGCCGCGACCGGCTGGCCGTGCACAGGATCGTGCGCGGGATCCCGCGCCGCGTCCACACGTTCCGGCGCGCGCTCCGTGACACGCTCCGGCGCTCGTTCCGGGGCCCGCTCCGGCGTCTCCGCCGGCACCCGCGCCCGCACCTTCCGGCGGGTCGGGGGCATGGCGAAGGCCCGGACGTCCACCGAACCGGTGACGGCGTCCGGCGCGTCGGCGTCCGGGCCGCCCTCCTCGGCGGAGCGCGCCCGCAGGTCCTTGGCGTACCGGCGCTCCATCCCCGCCCGTCCGGACAGCAGCCGGATGGCGGTGCTGAAGCGTTCCGTCGGACGAGCCTCGTTCAGCTCGTCCTGCCTACGGAGCCACATCGGCACCAAGTAGGCGGCCCAGGCCCCGACGATGACTGCGTAGATGAGGCCGCTGCTGCTCACGTCTCACACCGTAGAGGGGTTCGCGTGAGGGCATCCGCCAATTGGGCCGGTGTGTCGCACGATCTGGCTGATATTTCCGGCTTTTTTTCTGACGGATGCGATCAGCTGACCGCCCGAGCCGTGAATTCGGTGGCCCCGAAGAGTCAAGAGACGATCAAATTCGAACACGTATTCAATTTGTTCAGCCGCGGGGCGCCGTCCGAGCGGCCCCGCGGCTAGGCCGGATTCCCCGGCGTGTTCTGCGGCGCTCCCTGTGCTGTGTTATGTGGCGAGTCGGGCTGGGTGCCGGGCTGCGGGCGAGCGCTCTGGGAGCGTGCCCGCCGCCAGCGGCTCGCCAACCCGTCGGGCACCTCTTCCGCCGTGAGCGAGAAGACGAGGTGATCGCGCCAGGCGCCGTCGATGTGGAGATAACGGGGCCGGAGCCCCTCCTCCCGGAATCCGAGTTTCTCGACGACCCGGCGGCTGGGACCGTTCTCGGGGCGAATGCAGACTTCGATGCGGTGCAGCCCGACGTTGCGGAAACAGTGGTCCACGACCAGCGCCACGGCCGTGGGCATCACACCGCGGCCCGCCACCGACTGGTCCACCCAGTAGCCGACGTGCCCCGAACACATGGAACCCCAGGTGATCCCGGCCACCGTCAGCTGTCCGACCAGCCGTCCCTGGTACTCGATCACGAACGGCAGCATCCGGCCCCGGTTGGCCTCGGAGCGCAGATGCCGGACCATCTGGCGGTACGTCGGCCGGTGCGCGACCGGCCCGCTGGGCGTGGGCGGCGGGATGGTCGCCTCCCAGGGGCGCAGCCAGTCCCGGTTGCGCCGGTTCACCTCGCGCCAGGCACGCTGGTCGCGCAGCCGGATGGGCCGGAGGACGACATCGCCGTCCGCCAGCACGACGGGCCAGGAGGGGCTGTTCAGCGCGCACCTCCGGAATGTCTCGAGCCGTCGCCGCCGTCGCCGCGACGCACGCCCTGGTGCACGGCGCCGTCCGCCCCCTGGTGCGGCCGGTGGTGCGCGGCACCGCGCGTCGCGTCGTGCGCGGCGTCGTGCGCCACGTTCTTCGCGGCACCGTGCGCCGCCTCGTCCGGGGCATCAGGCCGGGGGTGGTCGCCGCCGGCGAGCTGGTCGACCGCGTGGATCAGCAAGGGCGCCAGTACGGCGAGGCCGTCCTTCACCCCGCCCGTGGAACCGGGCAGGTTGACGATGAGCGTCCGTCCGGCGACCCCGGCGAGCCCCCGGGACAGCGCGGCGGTCGGCACCTTGTCCCGGCCGTACGCGCGGACGGCCTCCGCGATGCCCGGCACCTCGTAGTCGATGACCGCGCGGGTCGCCTCGGGGGTGCGGTCGGTGGGCGACAGGCCGGTGCCGCCGGTGGTGACGATCACGCCGTAACCGGCCTCGGCCCCCGCGCGCAGCGCCGCCCCCACGGGATCTCCGTCGGGGACGACCTGGGGGCCCTGCACGGTGAAGCCGAGGGCGCGCAGACCTTCGGCGATCAGCGGGCCGCCCTTGTCCTCGTAGACGCCCGCCGCGGCCCGGTTGGAGGCGGTGACGACGAGGGCGCGGTGCTGCGGGGCCGGGGCCGTCATGCCCGGCTCCAGTCGCCCGACTTGCCGCCCGTCTTCTCCTCCACACGCACGTCCGTGATGACCGCTCCCTTGTCGACCGCCTTGATCATGTCGATCACGGTGAGCGCGGCGACGGAGACCGCGGTGAGGGCCTCCATCTCGACGCCCGTGCGGTCCGTCGTCCGTACCGTGGCCCGGATCTCCACGGCGTCGTCCGCGACCGACAGGTCCAGTGTCACACCGGACAGCGACAACGGGTGGCACAGGGGGATCAGGTCCGGGGTGCGCTTGGCACCCATGATGCCCGCGATGCGCGCGACGGCGAGTGCGTCCCCCTTGGGAACGCCCTCGCCGCGCAGCAGCTCGATCACGCGGGGCGCGACGAGGACGCGGCCGGTGGCGCGGGCGGTGCGCGCGGTGACGTCCTTCCCGGATACGTCGACCATACGGGCGGCGCCCGCCTCGTCGAGATGCGTGAGTCGGTCCTGCGTGCTCATGGTGTGTCGCGCTCCCGGTCCCGGCCCGGCGCGGTGGGGCGCTCGGGCCTGTTGTGCGCGACACGGTACCTCGCCACCGGCGCGCTCAGCGCAGCAGGACGACCTCGACCTCGGTCCCGGGCTCGACGGAGGTGACGTCCTCCGGGACGACGATGAGTGCGTCGGCGTGCGCGAGGGCGGCGACCAGGTGGGATCCGGCGCCGCCGACCGGGGTGACGGTTCCGTCGGAGTACCGCGCCCGCAGGAACTGTCTGCGGTCCTTGGGCGAGGTGAGCGGCTTGCCGGCGGTGAGGGTGGCCGTGGTGCGGGGGCGGTGGACGTCCGGGAGGCCCATCAGGGTACGGATCGCCGGACGGACGAACACCTCGAAGGAGACGTACGACGACACCGGGTTGCCCGGGAGGGCGAGCAGCGGGGTGTGCTCGCGGCCGATGGTGCCGAAGCCCTGGGGCTTGCCGGGCTGCATGGCGACCTTGCGGAAGTCGATGCCGCCGCCTTCCTCGTCCTCGTCGCCGGTGGGCGAGAGCGCCTCCTTGACGACGTCGTACGCGCCGACGCTGACGCCGCCGGTGGTGACGACGAGGTCGGCGCGGATCAGCTGGTCCTCGATGGTGGCCCTGAGCGTCTCGGCGTCGTCGTCGACGCCGCCGACGCGGTAGGCGATGGCACCGGCGTCGCGGGCGGCGGCGGTGAGGGCGAAGCTGTTGGAGTCGTAGATCTGTCCGGTGCTCAGTTCCGTGCCGGGCTGGACGAGTTCGCTGCCGGTGGAGACGACGACCACGCGCGGGCGCGGGCGCACGCGTACCGTGGCGCGTCCGATCGCGGCGAGCAGCCCGATCTGGGGCGGTCCGAGGAGGGTCCCGGCGTCCAGGGCGCGGTCGCCCGCCTTCACATCGCTGCCCTGGGCGCGTACGTGCGCGCGTGCCTCCGCGGGCCGGTACACCTTCACGTGCCCGGTGGCGCCCTCGGGGGCCAGGCTGCGGGCGCGCATCCCGGTCACCGGGCCCTCGCCGAGACCTCCGTCGGTCCATTCGACGGGGACGACGGCCTCGGCGCCCTCGGGCAGCGGCGCGCCGGTCATGATGCGGGCGGCCTGGCCGGGGCCCACCCGCAGCTCTCCGCCGGCGCCCGCCGCGACGTCCCCGACGACCTCCAGGGCGGCCGGGAACTCCTCGCTCGCGCCCGCCACGTCCGCGACCCGGACCGCGTACCCGTCCATCGAGCTGTTGTCGAAGGGCGGGAGGGAGACCGGCACCGTGACGTCCTCGACCAGCACGCAGCCCTGGGCGTCGAGCAGCTGCAGCTCGATGGGCTCCAGGGGGTGCACGGTGGTGAGGACGTCCTCCAGGTGTTCGTCCACCGACCAGAGGCGGTCCGGTCCTGCGGTCGGGGTCGCGGCGGTGCTCAAGGTGGTTACATCTCCTCGGCTACGTAACTGCGAAGCCAGGTCCGGAAATCCGGTCCCAGATCCTCACGTTCGCACGCGAGTCTGACAATGGCACGCAGATAGTCGCCGCGGTCGCCGGTGTCGTAGCGGCGGCCCCTGAAGACGACGCCGTGCACCGGGCCGCCGGGGGCCTCGTCCTGGGCGAGCTGCTGGAGGGCGTCGGTGAGCTGGATCTCGCCGCCGCGTCCGGGCTCGGTCTTGCGGAGTATGTCGAAGACGTGCGGGTCCAGGACGTAGCGGCCGATGACCGCGTAGTTCGAGGGGGCCTCCGATGCCTCCGGCTTCTCGACCAGGCCGGTGACGCGGACGACGTCGTCGTCCCCGGTGGCCTCCACGGCCGCGCAGCCGTAGAGGTGGATCTGTTCGGGCGCGACCTCCATGAGGGCGATCACGCTGCCGCCCCGCTGTTCCTGGACCTCGACCATGCGCGCGAGCAGCGGGTCGCGCGGGTCGATCAGGTCGTCGCCGAGCAGGACGGCGAACGGCTCCTGCCCGACATGCGGAGCGGCACACAGGACGGCGTGTCCGAGACCCTTGGGGTCACCCTGGCGCACATAGTGCATGGTCGCGAGGTCGCTGGACTCCTGGACCTTGGCGAGCCGTTGGGCGTCGCCCTTCTTCTGCAGAGCCGACTCGAGCTCGTAGTTGCGGTCGAAGTGGTCCTCCAGCGGGCGCTTGTTGCGACCGGTGATCATGAGGACGTCGTCGAGGCCCGCCGACACGGCCTCTTCGACCACGTACTGGATCGCCGGCTTGTCCACGACCGGCAGCATCTCCTTGGGCGTGGCCTTCGTGGCCGGCAGGAAACGGGTGCCGAGGCCTGCTGCGGGGATGACCGCCTTGCTGATCCTGGGGTGTGCCTGAGTCATGTCGGCAACCTTATCGGCTGGCCCTGGCCTGCGTCCTTGTGCAGAATCCATGGGCCCCGGCCGGTCCGGGCCTGTACGGAAGTTCTTCAGAACGGTAGGTGAACGCCCCGTGAAACAGCCCGGACATCCGGCAGGGCCGGACAAGAGAACGCTGCGCCGGAAGTTCCTCACGGCGCGGAACGGGCTGACCGACGACGACGTACGGGAGTGCGCCGCGGCGCTCACCGCGCGGGCGCTCGGGCTGCCCGAACTGGCGCGGGCGCGCACGGTCGCCGCGTACGTCTCCGTCGGCGGCGAACCCGGCACCCCGGCGCTACTGGACGCGCTGCGCGCGCGGGGCGTACGGGTGCTGCTTCCCGCGCTGCTGCCCGACAACGACCTCGACTGGGGCGTGTACGCCGGGGAGGGCTCGCTCTCTCACGTACGGCACGGCGCCCGGACGGTGCTCCTGGAGCCGTCCGGCGCGCGACTGGGCCCGGACGCCGTGACCGCCGCGGACGCCGTCCTGCTGCCCGGGGTCGCGGTCGACACGCGCGGGATGCGGCTGGGGCGCGGCGGGGGGTCGTACGACCGTGTGCTCGCCCGGCTGGAGCGGGCGGGCGTCCGTCCGGCGCTGCTGGTGCTGCTGTACGACTCGGAGGTCGTCGGGCACGTCCCCGGTGAGGCGCACGACCGTCCGGTGGACGCGGTGGTGACGCCGTCGGGGGTGCGCCGGTTCGGCGGGGGCGGGACCTGAGAGCCGCGACGGTTCCCGGACCGGCCCGCCGCTCTACCGGGACGTGCGAACGGCCCTCCACGCGCGCGTGGAGGGCCGTTTCCTTGGAGTGGCCGCCGGTCCGGCGGGCGGTCCGGTGGCCGTGGTGTCAGCGGCTGGGCTGTCAGCGGCCGTGGTGTCAGCGGCTCACGGTTTCAGGGTGAGCGTGTCGCTGGTGCTCTTGTCGACGGCGTTGCCCGAGAACGACCAGGGCAGCAGTTCGCCCTCGGCCCACTTGCCGGTCTGGTCGGTGTAGTGGGCGCTGTAGGCGTGTCCCGAGGCGCCCGTGAGGTTGATCCACTTCGATTTGTCGAGGTCGGCGAGGTTGACGACCATCCGCATCGACGGCACCCAGACGACGCCGTAGCCGCCGGCCGCGTTCCAGCCGGTCGCGTTGACGGTGGCCTCGCCGCCGCTGAGCTTCCAGGGACCGCGGTTGAGGACGTACTGGACGATGCCGGGGCCCTCGGTGCCGAGGGTCTGGTTCTTCAGGAACAGGCGGTGCAGCCGGCCCCAGTTCCAGGAGTCGATGTCCTTGCCCAGCTTGGCGGTCAGCTCCCAGCGCGCGTCGATCATGGCGCGCTTGAAGAGCTGGTCGCGGTTCTCGGCCTTGGGACGGTCACCGACGCCGGCCGGGGTCTTCCACCAGTCGCTGTTCTCGTCGTCCATGAGCTTGCGCACGACCTCGAACCAGCGGTCGCCGCCGTCCGGCTGCGCCTGGTCGGCGTCACGCAGACCGCACTCGCGCACCTTGCTGCCGTCCTCGTCGACCGGGCCGGTGCTGTCGATCTTGTCGACCCACAGGCACTGGCCCTTGACGCGCAGTTCCTTGGGCAGCTTGTTGCCGAAGGCGAGCTTGAGGACGTTGCGCCAGACGGCGTTGAAGTAGGCCGCCGCCGCCGAGCCGGAGTCCTGGGTGTAGTCCCAGCCCTCCAGGAGCTTCTGTGCCTCGCGGACGTCCTTGTCGGCGATGTCGACCTTCAGCAGCTTGGGCACCAGCAGTTTGGCGATCTCGCTGCTGTTGTCGAGCTGCATCTGGCGCATGTCGTCGGTGGAGATCTTGCCGCCGCCCTTGATCTTCGACTCGATCAGGTCGGTGATGCGCTGACTGCGGGTGCCGTAGCCCCAGTCGGTGGTCAGCGTGTAGGGGTACTTGTCCTTGTCGACGACCGCCTGGTTGGCGGTGACGATGTAGCCGCGTTTCGGGTTGTACTCGTAGGGCAGCTCGTCCTGCTGGATGTAGCCGGTCCAGTCGTACTTCGAGTCCCAGCCGGGCGCCGGGATCGACCCGTCGTCGCCCTGCGCACGCGTGGGGATCTTGCCGGGGAGCGTGTAACCGATGTTGTTCTGCGTGTCGGCGTAGATCAGGTTCTGCGACGGCACGTCGAACAGTGCCGCCGCGGCACGGAAGTCCGTCCAGTTCGCCGCCTTGTCCATCGAGAAGATGGCGTCCATGGTCGTGCCCGCGTCGAGCGCGGTCCAGCGCAGGGCGATGCCGTAGCCGTCGCCGCGGTCGGGAGCGGCGGTGTCGACGGTCGCCTTCTTGCCGACCTTCACGAGGTCGTCGTCGCGGTCGGACAGCAGGGGGCCGTTGCCGGTCTCACGTACGACGATCTTCTTGGACGTGCCGCCGGCGACCTTGATGGTCTCCTCACGGCTCTTGAAGGGCACGACCTTGCCGTCGGAGAGGTATCCGTCGCCGGAGAGCTTCTCCAGGTAGAGGTCGGTGACGTCGACGCCGGAGTTGGTCATGCCCCAGGCGATGTCGGCGTTGTGGCCGATTATCACACCGGGCATGCCGGCGAAGGTGTAGCCCGTGACGTCGTACTGGCACTTGCTGGAGACGGTGCGGCAGTGCAGGCCCATCTGGTACCAGACGGACGGCAACGAGGCCGACAGGTGCGGGTCGTTGGCGAGCAGCGGCTTACCGGTGATGGTGTACTTCCCGGCCACCACCCAGGAGTTGGAGCCGATGCCCTGGCCGTTCACACCGACGGCGGTGGGCAGGCCGTCCAGGACCGTGTAGAGGCCCTCCAGCTGGCTGGTGAGGCCCGAACCGGTCGTCGTGGAGGTCGTGGCGCCCGTAGTGCCGGTGGTTCCGGTGGTTCCGGCGGTGCCCGTCGTCGTCTGGGAGGACGTCGTCGAGCCCTCCTGGGCGAACGTCTTGGTGAGCTCGTCGTACTGGCCCTCCTGGACGATCGCCTTGTTGCGGCTGTACGGGTACTGCGGGTACAGGTCGGCGATCTGCTTGGGGCCGAGACGGCTGGTCATCAGGGCGCGGTCGACCTCGTCCTGCATGTTGCCGCGCAGGTCCCAGGCCATCGCCTTCAGCCAGGAGACCGAGTCCACCGGGGTCCACTGCGCGGGCGTGTAGTCGTTGGTGAACCCGAGTGCGGCGTACTCGAGGGAGATGTCCTTGCCGTCCTTGCCCTTGAGGTAGGCATTGACCCCGGCGGCGTACGCCTGGAGGTACTTCTTCGTGGCGGACGACAGCTTGGTGTCGTACTCCTTCTTCGCCACGCGGTCCCAGCCCAGGGTGCGCAGGAACTCGTCGTTCTTGACCTGTCCCTTGCCGAACATCTCCGACAGCCGTCCGGAGGTCATGTGGCGGCGGACGTCCATCTCGTAGAACCGGTCCTGCGCCTGGACGTAGCCCTGCGCCATGAACAGGTCCTCGTCGGACGAGGCGTAGATCTGCGGGATGCCGTACCCGTCCCGCTTGACCTCGACCGGGCCTGACAGACCGTCGAGTGTGATGGATCCCGTGGTCTGCGGGAAGGAGGCACGCACGGTACTGACCGACCAGAACGCCCCGTAGGCGATGCCGCCGATGAGCGCCATCACCAGGACGAGCACGATCAGACGGGCTTTGCGCCCCTTCTTCCTGCCGGACTTGCCGGGCTTGTCACCGGTGGTGGCGGTGGTGTTGGGGGGCATCGCTGTCCTTGCTGTCCTAACGCGAGCGGCAGGCGGTCCTGGAGTGCTGGAGCAACCATAGGCGCAGGGGCCCCCACCGCTTGACGCGGAGTGGGGATCCGTGCGGCCGGATGTTCGATCATGCCGCCGCAAGCGTCAAGAAAGCGTCAAGAATTAGGTAAGGTAATGAAGTAGTTGCCGTGAAGTGCAGACCGCTTCGTGCCGGTATTCGTACCTGTACGACGTGTGTCCGGAACCTCCGCAGGGCTCCGGGCACCCACGGATCAGAAAGGTTCGGCCACTGACCGTTCACCACCTCAACCAGCTCCTGCTCGTCTGCTCGCTCGTCCTGCTCGTCGCCGTCGCAGCGGTCCGGATCTCCTCGCGCAGCGGGCTGCCCAGCCTGCTCGTCTACCTGGGCATCGGCGTCGCCATGGGCCAGGACGGCCTCGGCGACATCCGTTTCGACAACGCCGAACTGACCCAGGTCATCGGGTACGCGGCCCTGGTCGTGATCCTCGCCGAGGGCGGTCTCGGCACGAAGTGGAAGGAGATCCGGCCGGTCCTGCCCTCCGCCGCCGTCCTCGCGCTGGCCGGTGTCGCCGTGAGCGTCGGCGTCACGGCGGCGGGCGCGCACTGGCTGATCGGGCTGGAATGGCGTCAGGCCCTGATCATCGGCGCCGTGGTGTCCTCCACGGACGCGGCGGCGGTGTTCTCCGTGCTGCGCAAGATCCCCCTCCCCTCGCGCGTGACGGGCACCCTGGAGGCCGAGTCCGGCTTCAACGACGCGCCCGTCGTCATCCTGGTCGTCGCCTTCTCGACCGCGGGTCCCGTCGAGCACTGGTACGTGCTGGTGGGCGAGATAGCACTGGAACTGGCCATCGGCGCGGCGATCGGGCTCGCGGTGGGGTGGCTGGGCTCCTGGGGCCTGCGGCATGTGGCGCTGCCGGCCTCCGGCCTCTACCCGATCGCCGTCATGGCCATCGCCGTCACCGCGTACGCCGCCGGTGCCCTGGTGCACGGCAGCGGCTTCCTGGCCGTCTACCTCGCCGCCATGGTGATGGGCAACGCCAAGCTGCCGCACTGGCCCGCCACCCGCGGTTTCGCCGACGGACTCGGCTGGATCGCCCAGATCGGCATGTTCGTCCTGCTCGGCCTGCTGGTCAGCCCGCACGCGATGGGCAACGACATCTGGCCCGCGCTCGTCATCGGGCTGGTGCTGACGATGGTGGCGCGCCCGCTGAGCATCGTGCTGTGCCTGACGCCCTTCCGGGTGCCCTGGGCCCATCAGGTCCTGATGTCCTGGGCGGGCCTGCGCGGCGCCGTGCCCATCATCCTGGCGACGATCCCCATGGTGAACGGCGTCGAGGACAGCCGGAGCATCTTCAACATCGTCTTCGTCCTGGTCGTCGTCTACACCCTGATCCAGGGCCCGACACTGCCCTGGCTGGCCCGCACCCTGAAGCTCGGCCGGCCCGAGGAGGCCGCCGACCTCGGTATCGAGTCGGCGCCCCTGGAGCGGCTGCGCGGCCATCTGCTGTCCGTGGCGGTCCCCGACGGCTCCCGGATGCACGGCGTCGAGATCAGCGAACTGCGGCTGCCCACCGGGTCCGCCGTCACCCTCGTCGTCCGGGACGGGAAGTCGTTCGTGCCGCTGCCCTCGACTGTCCTGCGGCGCGGCGACGAACTGCTGGTGGTCGCCACCGATCCGGTCCGCGACGCGGCGGAACAGCGGCTGCGCGCGGTCGCCCAGGGCGGCAAGCTGGCGGGCTGGCTGGGAATGACCGGCAGGGACCGGCATTGAGAGCGCCGTCACGGACCACCCGGGCCGCGCCGAACGGGACACCCTCACCGATCGGGACACCCGCCGTTCGGAGCGGCCCCGTCGAACGGGGCACCACACGCGCGGACCGCCCCTTCCGTGGTGCCCCTTTTCACAGGCACGGCGCGTCATGATCCCGGTAGGATGAGCGTGCACTCTGATCGGACCACCTCTGCCTGACGCAGAGCTGGCGCGACCGTATGGCGGCCGGTTCGCCCCGTGTGACGGGCACCGGTATCTACCGCAGGTCCGCGCACGAGGACAGCTCTCGGCGCCCCCCGCACGGGCGCGCTACCAGGCGGCAGAAAGGCACGGCCGTGGCATCCACGGTCTCCACCGGGCCCTCGCAGGACCCGACGGCCCCCTCTTCCCGCCCGGGCTACGGTTCCTTGCTGCGCACCCGCGGCGCCTGGACGTTCCTGCTGCCGGGTTTCGCGGCGCGCCAGCCGTTCGCGATGCTCACCCTGTCCATCGTGCTGCTGGTGCAGCACACCACCGGCTCCTACGGCGCGGCGGGCGCCGTGGCTGCCGTCACCGGCGTGTCCATGGCGCTCTTCGCGCCGTACAGCGGCCGTCTGGCCGACCGCCACGGCCAGCGCGCCGTACTGGTCCCCGGCGTCCTCGCGCACGTCGTGTCAGGCCTGTCCCTCACCGCGCTCGCCCTGGCGCACGCCCCTCTGTGGGCGCTGTTCGCGGCGGCCGTGCCGACCGGCGCGTCCGTCCCGCAGATCGGGCCCATGGTGCGGTCTCGCTGGGGCGTGAAGCTCCAGGACTCGCCCCTGATGGCCACCGCGGCGGCCTTCGAGTCCGTCACCGACGAGTTGACCTTCGTCGTCGGCCCGCTGCTGGCGACGGCCCTGTGCACCTCCGTGACCCCGGCCGCCGGCCTGGTGGCGGAGGCCGGCCTGACGCTCGTCGGCGGCCTGCTGTTCGCCGCCCGCAAGAGCACCCAGCCCCCCGTGACCCCCGTGACCGCCGGGCACGCGCGCGTGCGGCACGCCTCCGCGCTCGGCGTACCCGGGGTGCGGGTGCTCGTCGTGACGTTCCTGGGCATCGGGTCCGTGTTCGGCGGGATGCAGGTCTCGCTGGCCGCGTTCACCGAGTCGATCGGCCGGCCCGGACTGAACGGCGTCCTGTACGGCGTCTTCGCCGCGGGCAACATGCTCTCCGGTCTGGCGTGCGGCGCCGTCGCCTGGCGGACGGCACCGCACCGCCGTCTGCTGGTCGGCTACACGGCCCTCGCGCTCGCCGCGGCGGCCCTGTGGACGGCCCATTCGGTGCTGGTCCTCGCCACTCTCGGGCTCCTGGTCGGCGCCACCGTCGCACCCGCCCTGATCACCGGCTACACCCTGGTCGAGGGACTGGTGCCGGCCGTCGCCCGCACCGAGGCGTTCACCTGGCTGACCGGCGCGGTCGCCCTGGGCCAGGCGGCGGCCGTCACCGTGGCGGGACAGCTGGAGGACCGGCTGTGGGACGGCGCCGGATTCCTGGTGCCGGCGGCCGGCACGGCACTCGCTCTGGTCACCCTGGTGGCGCTGCGTTCGCGCCTGGCCGGACGCGCGGCGGGCCGGACGGTCGCACGTGGCGTCGGTCACCGCTCGCCGGTCACGGTGGACTGACGCCCGGGAATACGTCACTATGGACCGTCGTTAGCACTCATCGAGTGAGAGTGCCAGGAGGAAATCCAGTGCCGACGTACCAGTACCAGTGCACCGAGTGCGGCGAGGGCCTCGAGGCGGTACAGAAGTTCACCGATGACGCCCTGACCGAGTGCCCCAGCTGCAGTGGCCGCCTGAAGAAGGTGTTCTCCGCGGTCGGCATCGTCTTCAAGGGCTCCGGCTTCTACCGCAACGACAGCCGCGGCTCCTCGTCGAGCAGCAGCCCCGCGGCGTCGAAGCCGTCGGGTCCGGCGGGCTCCACGAGTTCCGCGGGCTCCTCCTCGACGTCCGACTCGAAGCCGTCGTCCTCGTCGTCTTCCTCGTCGTCGTCGAGCTCCGCCGGCAGTTCGGCCGCCTGAGACGTCCTTCGGGGACCCTGCCGTCGTGCGACGGCAGGGTCTTCGGCGTTCCCCGGGCCCTGGCCAGGGGTGCCGTCCCGCCGAAGGCGCTCAGGGGTCCGCCGGGCGGGGTGCTGCCGGGTACGCCGAGCGGGCTAATGTGCTGCGCATGGCGAACGCAGAGATCGGCGTAATCGGCGGTTCCGGCTTCTACTCGTTCCTCGACGACGTGACCGAGGTCCAGGTGGACACCCCCTACGGGCCGCCCAGTGACTCCCTCTTCCTCGGTGAGATCGCCGGCCGCCGGGTCGCCTTCCTGCCCCGGCACGGCCGCGGCCACCATCTGCCGCCGCACCGCATCAACTACCGCGCCAACCTCTGGGCGCTGCGTTCCCTCGGCGTGCGCCAGGTGCTCGGCCCGTGCGCGGTGGGCGGGCTGCGCCCCGAGTACGGGCCGGGCACGCTGCTGGTGCCCGACCAGCTGGTGGACCGTACGAAGTCCCGGGCGGCCACGTACTTCGACGGTCTGCCGCTGCCCGACGGAACGGTGCCGAACGTGGTCCACGTGTCCCTCGCCGACCCTTACTGCCCCGCAGGCCGGGCCGCCGCGCTGAAGGCGGCACGGGGCCGGGACTGGGAACCGATGGACGGCGGCACCCTGGTCGTGGTCGAGGGGCCGCGCTTCTCGACCCGCGCCGAGTCGCTCTGGCACCAGGCGCAGGGCTGGTCGGTGGTCGGCATGACCGGCCATCCCGAGGCCGCCCTCGCCCGTGAACTGGAACTCTGCTACACCTCGCTGACCCTGGTCACCGACCTCGACGCGGGCGCCGAGACCGGCGAGGGCGTCTCGCACGATGACGTGCTCCGGGTGTTCTCCGCCAATGTGGACCGGCTGCGCGGCGTGCTGTTCGACGCGGTGGCCGCCCTGCCCGGCCATGCGGCGCGGGACTGCCTGTGTGCGTCGGCACTCGGCGGGATGGACCCGGGGTTCAGCCTGCCGTAGGACTTCCGGTGCGCTGGACCTGACCGGGGCGAGGACCACGGGATCAGGGCAAGGGCCACGGGATCGGAGCCGGAGCGAGGACCGCGGGAAGCGGAATTCCCCGTTCGGGTGGCGGAGTTGTCCACAACCGGCGGGTGGTCCACCGGCTCGGACGGGCGGCGCCTCGAAGCCTCATCGTGGGGGCATCGCAAGCCGCTCTCCCGTCGCAGGTGGTGACCTCGTATGTCCTTCCCCGCTCCCCCGTTTCCCCCGCAGCCCGCGCCGCGTCCCCTCCCCCGGCCCCCTCGTCCGTCGCTCCGGGAGGCCTTCCCACCCGTCTTCCGGCCCACCGCGTCCTCGCCGCGCCCGCCGGGGACCGATGTCCCGCCGACTTCCGAGGTGCCGCTGTTCCCGCCCGTGCGGGTGCGTGGCGGTTGGTACGGCTTCCGGCGGTTCGCCAGGCGCTGTGTGCCGCTCCTGGCCGCCGGCCTGGCGGTGACGGCGGCGGTCCTGCTCACGACGGGCCCGCGGACCGCCACGGACGCACATCCCCGGGGCCCGGCACGTGACCGTCCGGTGCCGGAATCAGCCCGACGGCGCCCGGCGGCCAGGCCGGTGGTCCCCCCGGTGGCGGCACCGGTACGGATCGCCGACGCCGCCACCGTACGGCTGCTGCGGCCCGGCGACCGGGTCGACGTCATCGCGGCCGGAGGACCCGCGGACGGTGGTGACGCCCGGGTGATCGCACGCGGGGCCCGCGTGGCGACGGTGCCCGAGGCCGTGGACGACGGTGAGAGCGGGGCGCTGATCGTGCTCACGGTGCCCCGTGCCCTCGCGGCGCGCCTGGTGGGCGCGAGTGCGACGGCGCGGCTGGCGGTGACCCTGTGCTGAACCTGGTGCGTCGTCTCCTGGGCGGCATCCTGTCAGGTCATGTGTTCGTACACCCGGACTGGACACAGCGGCCACGGGGTGACGTAGGTTGCGGAGTTGTCCGTCCCGCGACCTGTGCACCTGAGGAGAAAATCCGCCGTGAGCGAGAAGAAACCGAGCGTCCTGCAGGGCTTCAAAGCCTTTCTGATGCGCGGCAACGTCGTCGATCTGGCAGTCGCCGTAGTGATCGGCGCGGCCTTCACCAGCATCGTCAACTCGGTGGTGAAAGGCGTCATCAACCCGGTGGTGGGCGCGCTGGGCACCAAGAGCCTGGACAGCTACAGCAGTTGTCTGAAGGACCCGTGCACGCTGAACGCGGACGGCACGGTCAGGACCGGCATCCAGATCATGTGGGGCTCGGTGCTCGGCTCGACGCTCAACTTCGTGATCACCGCGGCGGTGGTCTACTTCCTGATGGTGCTGCCGATGTCCCGCTATCTGGCCCGGGTGGAAGCCCGCCGGAAGGCGAAGGAGGGCACGCAGGGGACCGTCGTGGTGACCGAGCTGGAGGTGCTGGAGCAGATCCGCGACGAACTGATAGCGCAGCGCGGCACCGGCTCGGGTTCCGGCCGGGGCTAGGGCGGGCTCTCGCGGCGCTGCGGCGCCGGGTTCAGAGGTGGTGGGGCGGCTTCTCGTCGAGGAAGCGCCTGAGGTCGGCTGCGCTGCCGGAGTCGGTGCGCTCGCCCCATCCGCGGTCCGTGTCGTCCGCCGACTGCTGGTCCAGCGGGTCGTCGAAGATCAGCGCGGCCTTCGGCTCGCGCGGCTCGGGGGCGGGGTCGCTGTTCATGGCTCCAGGGTACGGCTCGGGACGCGGCCGGTGCCGGGCCGTGCCGCCCGGTCCGGCCAGGGCCTCACGCCGCCGTGTCACGGCCGGCGGGACGGCACCGGGGCCGGGGCCGGGGCCGGACGAGAAGAAGGACGACCGGCCCGATCGCTGCGGATCGGGCGCCGGTCGTCCGGTGAGGTCACACCGCGTACAGTCCGTGGGCGGCGAAGACGGCCTTGGCCTGTGCCGTCTGCTCCGGTGTCGGGCTGGGTGTGTCGTGCAGGGTGAACTCCTTGCCGAGTGCCTGCCACTTCGCCTCTCCCAGCTTGTGGAAGGGCAAAACGTCGACGCGGGAGACGTTGCCGAGGGAGGCCGCGAAGGTCGCGACCCCTTCGACGTTCTCCGGGGCGTCGGTGAGGCCCGGGACGAGCACGAACCGCACATGGACGTCCTTGCCGAGGTCCACCAGCCGGTGCGCGAAGTCGAGCGTGGGCTGGAGGGGACGACCGGTGACCTTGCGGTAGGTCTCACGGTCCCAGGACTTGATGTCGAGCAGGACGAGGTCGGTGTCACGGAGCAGAGCGTCCGTGGCGCGGACCCCGAGGAAGCCCGAGGTGTCCAGGGCGGTGTGCAGACCGAGTTCGTGCTTGAAGCGGTTGAGCAGCTCGCCGGTGAACACCGGCTGGAGCAGCGGTTCGCCGCCGCTGACGGTGGCACCGCCACCGGAGGCCGCGATGAAACGCTGGAACTTGGCCGCTTCGGCGATCACGTCGTCGGCGGTGGTCCGCTTGCCGTTCCGCATCTTCCACGTGTCGGGGTTGTGGCAGTACAGGCAGGTGAGCGGGCAACCGGAGAGGAAGGTCACGAAGCGGGTGCCGGGTCCGTCGACCCCCGTCGAGAGGTCCCAGGAGTGGATCGAGCCCACCGCCGGCCTGCGGGCCACCGCGGCGGCCGGCGTGGACGGGGTGGAAGGAGCGTTCGGCGTGGACGGGATGGCCTGCTCAGCCGAGGCATCGGCCTCGTCGACGGGGCACCCCGCCCACGCCGGCATGGCCGACGCGGGCGGGAGAAGCATGGTCATCGTCCCTCTCTCTCAGAGCGAGCCGTGGAAGGTGCGGTTGATCACGTCGAGCTGCTGCTCGCGGGTGAGGCGGATGAAGTTCACAGCGTATCCGGAGACCCGGATGGTGAGCTGCGGGTAGTTCTCGGGGTGCTCCATCGCGTCCTCGAGGGTCTTCTTGTCCAGGACGTTGACGTTCATGTGGAAGCCGTCGCTGCCCATGAACCCGTCGAGGACACCCGCGAGGTTGTTGGTCCGGTCCTCGGGGTTACGGCCCAGGGCGTCCGGGGTGATCGTGTTGGTCAGCGAGATGCCGTCCTCCGCGTCGTCGTACGGAAGCTTGGCGACGGACATCGCCGAGGCGATGTAGCCGTGCTCGTCACGTCCGTTCATCGGGTTGGCGCCCGGGGCGAACGGGGTGCCGGCGCGACGGCCGTCCGGGGTGTTGCCGGTCTTCTTGCCGTAGACGACGTTCGAGGTGATGGTGAGCACCGACTGGGTGTGCACCGCCTCGCGGTAGGTCGGGTGCCGGCGGACCTTCTCCATGAACTCGTGGACGATCCACTTGGCGATGTCGTCGGGCCGGTCGTCGTTGTTGCCGTACGCCGGGTACTCACCCTCGATCTCGTAGTCGACGGCGAGGCCGGTCTCGTCACGGATGACCTTGACACGCGCGTACTTGGCGGCCGAGAGCGAGTCGGCGGCGACCGACAGACCGGCGATGCCGCACGCCATGGTGCGCAGGATCACCTTGTCGTGGAGGGCCATCTCCAGCCGCTCGTAGGCGTACTTGTCGTGCATGTAGTGGATGACGTTGAGCGCGTGGACGTAGGTCTTGGCCAGCCAGTCCAGCATCGCGTCGTACTGCTTGACCAGGACGTCGTAGTCGAGGTACTCGTCGGTGATCGGCTCGAAGCCCTGGACCACGGTCTTGCCGGACTTCTCGTCGCGGCCACCGTTGATCGCGTAGAGCAGGGCCTTGGCGACGTTCACACGGGCGCCGAAGAACTGCATCTGCTTGCCCATCGCCATCGCGGAGACGCAGCAGGCGATCGCGGTGTCGTCACCGTACTTCGGCCGCATCAGTTCGTCGGACTCGAACTGGAGGGCGCTGGTGTCGATGGCGACCTGGGAGGCGAACTTCTTGAACGGCTCCGGAAGCTTCGGCGACCAGAAGACGGTGAGGTTCGGCTCGGGCGCGGCACCCAGGTTGTACAGGGTGTTCAGGGCGCGGAAGGTGGTGCGGGTGACCAGCGGACGCCCGTCGGCACCGATGCCGCCCATCGACCAGGTGACCCAGGTGGGGTCGCCGGAGTAGAGCTCGTTGTACTCGGGGGTGCGCAGGAAGCGGACGATGCGGAGCTTGATGACGAAGTCGTCGATGATCTCCTGGGCCTCGGCCTCGGTGAGCCGGCCGGCCTCGATGTCGCGCTGCAGGAAGATGTCGAGGAAGGCGTCGATGCGGCCGATCGACATGGCCGCGCCGTTCTGCTCCTTGACGGCGCCCAGGTAGGCGAAGTACAGCCACTGGACGGCCTCGCGGCCGGTGGCGGCCGGGCGGGAGATGTCGAAGCCGTAGGAGCGGGCCATGGCCTTGAGCTCCTTGAGGGCCTTGACCTGCTCGCTGGTCTCCTCGCGCTCCTGCATGACGCGCTCGCTCGGCCAGTCGGCGTCGAGGGCGGCCTTGTCGGCGAGCTTGGCCTCGATCAGCTTGTCGACACCGTAGAGGGCGACGCGGCGGTAGTCACCGATGATGCGGCCGCGGCCGTAGGCGTCGGGCAGGCCGGTGATGATGCCGGAGGAGCGGCAGGCGCGGATCTCCGGGGTGTAGGCGTCGAAGACACCGTCGTTGTGGGTCTTGCGGAGCTTGGTGTAGATCTCCCTGACCTCGGGGTCGGCCTCGTAGCCATAGGCGTTGAGGGCCGTCTCGACCATGCGCCAGCCGCCGTTCGGCATGATCGCGCGCTTGAGCGGGGCATCGGTCTGGAGACCGACGACGACGTCGAGGTCCTTGTCGATGTAGCCGGGCGCGAAGGCGTCGATCCGGGACGGGGTCTTGGTGTCGACGTCGTAGACGCCGCGCTCGATCTCGGTCGGGAACATCCCGAGGAGCTTGTTCCATACCTTCGTGGTCCGCTCGGTGGGGCCGGCGAGGAAGGTGGAGTCGCCCTCGTAGGGGGAGTAGTTGTTCTGGACAAAGTCCCGGACGTCGACAGCGTCGCGCCACAGGCCTCCGCGGAAGCCTTCCCAGGCGTCCTCCGTCGTCGGCGTGTCAGTCGCCCTCTCCGCCGCAGCAGGAGTGACGGTGTTGGGTTCCGCAGGAGTGGCAGTCATCGCGCGCACCTTCCGCATCTCTTCGTCGGTACGCATCCATTGCACGCCAATGGCAAGCGTTCGGGGAGTTGCGTTGGTCCCCCATCTGGACCCAAAGGTCCTATCGATGATCGATCAAATGGGCCTTCACCCGGTGCGACCTGGTGTTTTGGCAGGGACCTTGTTCCTTTGACCGGCTGTGGAGCGCTTCACAAGATTTTTCGACAGTTTTCCCGCATGAGTGCCGCTCTGCGCACGGCGGCCCCGGCGGCAGCCCCGCTCGTGCTGTGCGGCGTCCTCCTCCGGGGCCGGGAAGGACTCGCGGCAGGCGTCCTGTACGCCCTGGCGGTGGCCGCGGGAACGGCTGCCGGAGCGGCTGTACCGGTGGCGGCTGCGGCAGCGGGTCCCGGTGCCGGAGCGGCGGCAGGCATGGTCACCGGGCGGCCGGGCAAGACTGGCGGGCATGACTGTCGATGCTCTGACGGATGTCAGCGGGGTGCGGGTCGGGCACGCGACCCTCACCGGGAACGGCCGGCTCACCGGCACCACGGTGGTCCTCGCACCGGAGGGCGGGGCCGTCGCGGCCGTGGACGTGCGCGGTGGCGGCCCCGGGACCAAGGAGACCGACGCGCTCGACCCGCGCAACCTGGTCAGGAAGGTCGAGGCGATCGTCCTGACCGGCGGCAGCGCCTACGGGCTCGACGCGGCGTCCGGCGTGATGGCCTGGCTCGAAGAGCGCGGGCGCGGGGTGCGCGTAGGGCCCGGCCCCTCGCACGTCGTACCGGTGGTGCCCGCCGCCTGCATCTTCGACCTGGGGCGCGGCGGCGACTTCCGGGCCCGGCCGGACGCGGCCACCGGGCGCGCGGCGGTCGAGGACGCGGCGGCGAGCGCACCGGGCTCGCCGGTGCGGGAAGGATGCGTGGGCGCCGGTACGGGCGCCGCCGTGGGGCTGCTCAAGGGCGGTGTCGGCACGGCGAGCACCGTGCTCGTCTCAGGGATCACGGTGGCCGCACTGGTCGTCGCCAACGCCGCGGGTTCCGCCGTGGAACCGGGGACGGGCGCGCTGTACGGCGAGTTGTTCCAGGGGCGGGTGAGTGTCCCGGAGGCGCGTGTGCACGAGGAGGCGCGCCGGAGGCTGGCCGAGGCCGCCGCACGGAACGCACCCGTCCCCCTCAACACGACGCTCGCGGTGGTCGCCACGGACGCCGACCTGTCGAAGGCCCAGGCGCAGAAGCTCGCCGGCACCGCGCACGACGGCATCGCGCGCGCCGTACGACCGGTGCACCTGCTCAACGACGGCGACACGGTGTTCGCCCTGGCCACCGGCGTGCACCCGCTGGACTCCGCCGACCCGCTGGCGCTCAACGACATCCTCGCGGCGGGCGCGGACACGGTGACCCGCGCCATCGTCCGCGCGGTACGCGCCGCGGAGCCGGTCCCGGGGGCGACGGCAGCCGTGACGGGGGAGGCGGCCGGCACGACGGCGGAGACCGAGGCCGGGCCCGGCGGGGTGTGGCTGTCGTACGGAGAGCTGTACGGCAGGGGGTAGGGGAGCGGAGGGGGCGGGCGGGGGGAGGGGGAGGGGGGAAAGGGACGCCCCGTCGGGTGTGCGCTGTGTGATTGTCCCGGTTCTGTCACGTGACGATGCTGATCGCGGTCGGAGGGAACCTTCCCCGCCCCCGTACGCCTCTTTGTCCACGCACTGGAGCGGATCACGCACACCACACGAACCTGGAGCAGCCCGTGACAAGGCCGGACATAGCAGCGCGGCGCGCACTGGTGGCCTGTGCGGCCCTCGTGGTCGGCACCCTGGCCCTCACCGCGTGCGGCGGCGACGCCAAGGCCGACGGCGACGGCAACGGCAACGGCGGCGGGAACTCCGCCAGTACCTCGACCGCGCAGATCGTGATCTCGGCCAAGGACGGCTCCACGGGCGCGTCGATCAACACGACCGGGGTGAAGGTCAGCCACGGCAAGCTGACCGACGTGAAGATGACGGTGTCGGACTCGGGGCAGGCGGTGCGGGGAGCGATCTCCGCCGACGGCACCACCTGGAAGCCCGAGGAGCAGCTGGAGCGCGGCACCAAGTACGCGATCTCGGCGACCGCGAAGGACGGCAGCGGCCGTACCGCGGCGGCCAACTCGATCTTCACCACGGTCGCGTCGGCCGACAGCTTCATCGGGACCTACACGCCCGACGACGGCACGACGGTCGGTGTGGGCATGCCGGTGTCGTTCGACTTCGACAAGGTGATCAGCGACAAGAAGGCCGTGCAGTCGCACATCACGGTGACGTCCAGCAGCGGGCAGCAGGTCGTCGGGCACTGGTTCGGGGCACAGCGGCTGGACTTCCGGCCCGAGGAGTACTGGAAGGCCGGCTCCAAGGTCACGATGAAGATCGACCTGGACGGCGTGGAGGGCGCGAACGGCGTCTACGGCGTACAGAAGAAGACGGTCACCTTCACGATCGGCCGGTCGCAGGTCTCCACGGTCGACGCGAACACGCAGACCATGACGGTCGTACGGGACGGCGCGACCCTCAAGACGGTCCCGGTCTCGACCGGCAGCGCGGAGCACACCACCTACAACGGGCAGATGGTGATCTCCGAGAAGTTCAAGCAGACCCGCATGAACAGCCAGACGGTCGGCCTGGGCGGCGAGTACGACATCCCGGACGTGCCGGACGCGATGCGCCTGACCACCTCGGGCACCTTCATCCACGGCAACTACTGGTACAACACGGGGAATCCGCCGTTCGGCCAGGAAGGCACCAGCCACGGCTGTGTGGGACTCGCGGACGTGCAGGGCGGCGGCTCGGGCGACACACCCGCGAGCTGGTTCTTCGCCAACTCGCTGATCGGTGACGTCGTGATCGTCAAGAACTCCCCCGACAAGACGGTCGCGCCGGACAACGGGCTCAACGGCTGGAACCTGCCGTGGAACGAGTGGACGGCGGGCAGCGCCGCCTGACCGGCCGTTTCCGGCCGACTCCGGTCGGCTCCAGACCGTCCCTGGCCGTTTCTCCGGCCACCGACCCCCTTCCGACCAGCAACTTCTGACGTCACACCGGGCCGCGTGGGAACTTTTCGCGCGGCCCGCACGTTTTCACCGCATACGTTTTCTCGGTTCGCGGACATGATGTCCGACCGAGGGGCTACGGTATGCACCCACAAGGTGACATGCAGCAACGCCGGGAGAAGCCTTGAGCGTTCCGTACGAGACGGCAGCGTACGAGCCACCCGAGTCGCCCGAGTCTCCTGAGGAGCACCTCGAGCGACTCCTCGGCCGCGCCCTGAACTCCTTCGAGCTGCCCGACGAGACGATACGGCGGCTCGACTGCGCGCTGGCGCACGACAGTTCGCTGCACTCCGCGCACCACAGCGCGGGGCTGCACCGGGAGACGTACCGGCACACCTGGCTGCTCGCCGACGGCTCGGCGCTGACGCTCTGGGAACTGGTCCACAACACCCTGCCCGGCGCCGCCCCCGAGCACGAGGTGTACATCGACGACGAGGAGCTGCGCACGGCGACGGCCAGGCTGCCGCTGCCGCCGGACACACCGGAGTTCGAACTGCCGGTGCTGGTGCAGCTGTCACCGGTCCCCGAGCCTCGGCATGTGTATGTGCCGGACGCCTCGGCGGACCACGCGCGGCGGTTGCTGCGCCGCGCGGAGAATCAGGACCGGCCGGACGTGGGCACCGCCGAGTTACTGACCACGGCCTTCGCGCACCAGATCACGCAGGCGTTCGGGCGTCCCTGCCGCGCGGGCCGTACCGGGCTGTGCTTCTCGCTCTACGAGCACGCGTTCCTGCTGCGCGACGGCACGGAGCTCTCGCTGTGGGAGGTGGAGCACACGGCGACCCCGGACGGGCGGCACATGTGCGAGGTGTACGGCACGGAGGACGCCGCCAGGGACGCCATGGAACGCCGGGCGGGCCGGATGCCCTGAAAGACCGGCCCCACCGGCAACCACGCGGTACCGGCGGCTGCCGTCAGCGGCTGTCGCCGAACTGCCGTACCAGGCCCGCGAACGCGGTGCGTTCCTCCGGGGTGAGTTCGACGGGCTCCGGCCGGACCACGGCACCGGACGCGGGCTGGGGCTGGGGCCGGGGTTCGCCCGGCCCGGGGGAGGCGGGCGGCCGGTGACGGTACGCGGCGCGGAATTCTTGGCGTACGGCGGCCATCATGCGACGGCGGCGCAGTATGTGCTGCAGCCAGACCAGCAGGACAGCGGTCACCGCGGCGAGGACGGTCACTCCGGCCAGCCGGAGGATGGCGACGTGCTCAGGCATGCGTTCCAGTAGACACCAGGGCCGGGGACTTCGAGCCCGGATCGTGACGTATCTCCCATGTGAGGTAAACGGCACCAACCCCCTGAAAGCGGCGGGTGGGCGTGCGGAGTGGGCCGGGTGGGGACGCGGGCGAACGCCGCCGGCCGCGGCCCCCCTCACAGGGGAGCGCGGCCGGCGGTGCGGTGTTCCGCGGGTGGCGGACGGTCAGGCCGTCGCCGACTGCTTCGTGTCGTCGAGATCCTCCGTGCCGTTCGCGTCCGCCCTGTCCGTCTCCTTCTCCCCGTCCGCTGCCGTCGGAGCCGTGTCCCCGGCTGCCGCCGCGGCGGGCGCCGGGTTCGGCCCGGGGAGGCCCTTCAGGACGACGACCAGCGCCGCGGTGACGCACACTCCTGCCGCGACGGCGATCAGGTAGAGGAACGGATTGCCGATCAGCGGCACCACGAAGATGCCGCCGTGCGGTGCGCGCAGCGTGGCGCCGAAGGCCATCGACAGGGCGCCGGTGATCGCGCCGCCCAGCATCGAGGAGGGGATGACACGCAGCGGGTCGGCCGCGGCGAACGGGATCGCGCCCTCCGAGATGAAGGAGGCGCCGAGGACCCAGGCGGCCTTGCCGTTCTCGCGCTCGGTCTCGGTGAAGAGCTTGCCGCGCACGGTGGTGGCCAGGGCCATCGCCAGCGGCGGGACCATGCCCGCCGCCATCACCGCCGCCATGATCTTCATCGCGGAGTCGCTCGGGGCGGAGACCGCGATACCGGCGGTCGCGAAGGTGTAGGCGACCTTGTTGACCGGACCGCCCAGGTCGAAGCACATCATCAGGCCGAGCAGCGCGCCGAGCAGGACCGCGTTGGTCCCGGAGAGGCCGTTCAGCCAGTCGGTCATGCCCTTCTGCGCGGAGGCGATGGGCTTGCCGATCACGACGAACATCAGGAATCCGACGACCGCCGAGGAGATCAGCGGGATCACCACGACGGGCATGATGCCCCGCAGGGCCGCCGGTATGTCGATCTTCTGGATCGCGATCACCACGCCGCCGGCGATCAGACCCGCCGCCAGGCCGCCGAGGAACCCCGCGTTGACGGTGAGCGCGATCGAGCCGCCGACGAAGCCGGGAACGAGGCCCGGGCGGTCCGCCATGCCGTAGGCGATGTAGCCGGCGAGCACCGGGACGAGGAAGCCGAAGGCGGTTCCGCCGATCTGGAAGAGCAGGGCCGCCCAGCTGTCGCTCTGGGTCCACACGAAGTGGTCCATCACCGACGGCGCCTTGTTGATCTTGTATCCGCCGATCGCGAAGCCGAGGGCGATGAGCAGGCCGCCGGCCGCGACGAAGGGAACCATGTAACTCACGCCGGACATGAGCCACTTGCGCAACTTGGTGCCGTAGCCCTCCCCGGGCTCACCGGCGCGTTCGACCGGGGTGCCGGACGCCCCCGGTACGGCGGCCACGATCACCTCACCGCGCTCGGCCTTGCCGCGCACATCGGCGATCAGTTCGGCGGGGCGGTTGATGGCGGCCTTCACGCCGACGTCGACGGTCGGCTTGCCGGCGAAGCGGTCCTTGTCCCGTACGGGCACGTCGTGGGCGAGGATCACACCGTCCGCGGCGGCGATCACGGCCGGATCGAGCCGGACGAAACCGGCCGAGCCCTGTGTCTCGACCACGACCTCGACGCCCGCCTCACGGCCCGCGTTCTCCAGCGACTCGGCCGCCATGTAGGTGTGCGCGATACCGGTCGGGCAGGAGGTGACGGCGACGACACGGAACGGACGGCCGTCGGCATCGTCGGCCGGCCCGGCGCCTCCTGCGGCGTCCTCGGTGTCAGCAGCGCCGGTATCCGCGACCTCGGCGGGCGCAGCGGCCCGAGCGGGCGCAGCGGCTCGGGCGGGTTCGTCGCCGCGGATGAGGGCGGCCGCCTGCTCCGGGGTGTCCGCCGTGCGCAGGGCCGCGGTGAACCCGGTGTTCGTCAGCTGCCGGGCGAGCGAGGACAGGATGGTCAGGTGCGCGTCGTCGGCACCGGTGGGCGCGGCGATCAGGAAGACCAGGTCGGCGGGGCCGTCGGCGGCGCCGAAGTCGATGCCGGCGGCGCTGCGGCCGAAGGCGAGCGTCGGCTCGGTGATGTGTTCGGTACGGCAGTGCGGGATGCCGATGCCGCCTTCGAGTCCTGTCGGCAGTTGCGCCTCACGGGCGGCCACGTCGGAGACTAAGCCCTCGAGATCGGTCACCCTGCCCAGTGACACCATGCGCGCGGCGAGGGCTCGCACCGCCGCTTCCTTGGTCTCGGCGGACAGGTCGAGATCGACCAGATCCGCAACGATCATGTCGCTCATCGCGGGCGGCTCCTTTGCGCGCGTACGCGGAAGATGTGGAGGCGGGGCCCATGGGCCCCGCCTCCGGGCGGCCCCAGCGAGTATCGGGTGGCTCACCGATCGCGGGCCGGTTCGGGGGGCGTCGTCCGCGGCCCGGGAGCCGCGGGCGGCCGGGGAGCCGGGCAGGGCGGGGAGGCCGCTGCCGGCTCGGGAGGCGCGCCGGTGCGCGCGTTCAGGCGGCCGGTTCCGTCAGGACGCGGTCCACCGGGATGTCGTCCGTGACCGTCACCGCCGCCGGGTCGAGGTCGCCGGGCGTGGGCATCACGCTGCCGGGCAGCTGGACGGCGGCCGCGCCGTGCGCGATCGCGGAGGCCAGTGCCTGCGGGCCGCTGCCGCCGGCGATCAGGAAGCCGGCGAGGGAGGAGTCGCCCGCTCCGACGTTGCTGCGGACGACCTCCACGTGGGCGCTACCGAACCAGGTGCCCGCGTCGTCCACGAGCAGCTGTCCGTCGGCGCCCAGGCTCGCGAGGACGGCACGGGCACCCATCGCGCGGAGTTCCTCGGCCGCCTTCACGGCGTCGCCCACGGTCAGCAGCGGGCGGCCGACGGCCTGCGCGAGTTCCTCGGCGTTGGGCTTCACCACGTCGGGCTGCTCACGCAGCGCCTCGAGCAGCGCGGGACCGGAGGTGTCGAGCGCGATCCGGGCACCCCCGGCGTGCGCCCGTGCGACCACATCGGCGTACCAGGAGGGCGCGAGACCGCGCGGCAGGCTGCCGCAGCAGGCGATCCAGTCGGCGTCGCGGGACTGCTCGCGGACCGTCTCCAGGAGCAGTTCCTGTTCGGCGGCGGACAGTTCCGGACCCGGCGCGTTGATCTTGGTGAGCACCCCGTCGGCCTCCGCGAGCGCGATGTTCGAGCGGGTGGGGCCGGCGATGGGGACCTGCGCGACCTCGATGCCCTGGGCGTCGAGCAGTTCGGCGACGAGCGCGCCGGGCGCGCCGCCCAGCGGCAGAACGGCCACCGTGCGCTGGCCGGCGGCGGTGACGGCGCGGGAGACGTTGACTCCCTTGCCTCCGGGATCCGTGCGCTCACCCGTGGCGCGGACGACCTCGCCTCGGTCGAGCGACGGGACCTCGTAGGTACGGTCGAGGGACGGGTTCGGGGTGATGGTGAGGATCATGCGCGCACTACTTCCATACCGCCGCGCTCGATGGCGGCTGCTCTGTCGGGGCTCAGCCCGCTGTCGGTGATCAACAGGTCCACGTTGCTCAGGCCGCCGAAGCGGGCGAAGTGCTCCTGGCCGTACTTGGAGGAGTCGGCGAGCAGCACCACGCGGCGGGCTGCGGTCATGGCCGCGCGCTTGACCGCGGCCTCGGCGAGATCGGGGGTGGTCAGGCCCTGTTCGACGGAGAAGCCGTTGGCGGCCACGAACAGGACGTCGGCGCGGATCTCGCCGTAGGCGCGCAACGCCCAGGCGTCCACGGCGGCGCGCGTACGGTGCCGGACGCGTCCTCCGACGAGATGCAGTTGGATGCCGGGATGGTCCGCGAGGCGGGCCGCGATCGGCAGGGAGTGGGTGACGACGGTGAGCGACGCCTCCAGGGGGATCACCCCGGCCAGACGGGCGACGGTCGTGCCGGCGTCGAGGATCACCGTGCCGTCCGCCGGGAGTTCCGCGAGGGCCGCCTTGGCGATGCGGTCCTTCTCGTCGATGGCGGTGTCCTCGCGTTCGGCGAGGTCCGGCTCGAAGTCCAGCAGCCCGGCCGGGATGGCGCCGCCGTGCACCCGGCGTACCAGGCCGGCCCGGTCGAGGGCTTTCAGATCACGGCGGATCGTCTCCACCGTGACGTGGAACTCCTCGGCCAGCGACACCACGTCCACCCGGCCACCGTCACGGGCAAGCCGGAGTATCTCCTGCTGCCGCTCCGGAGCGTACACGCCCGCTTACCTCCGACTCATGCCCGAACTTGTGGTTTCGCTCCCCACAGGCTACGCCCGGACTCCGGGAAAGTAAACATGATCGGGCCCAAACCGGGCACGAACGGGCTTCCGATGGGCGGAGAGGGGGAGAAAGTCGGCCCGACCGGCCCTGGCCTTCAGGTGGGCGAGTAGATCGTTGGGCCCTGACGCGGGGCAAGAGACGGGGCCTTTCGGCCCTGGTGGACGGCTGCGGCGAAAAGGGAAACGGTCATGATCGGACATCGACTGCTGCCGCCCCTCCCGGCCACATACGGACACGACCACAGAGTCCGGCACCATGCCCCGGCAATGCCCGACGACGCCCCGACCACACCCCGACGACGCCCCGACACCCCCCCGACGGCAGGAAGGGACTGGCGAGCCGGTTCATTAGGCCAGTTCGTGTCCTAGGGATGAAGCATCCTGGGCGGCATGACGACGGACACCCCGGCCCGGCTCCTCCAGCTCCTGTCCCTCCTCCAGACACCCCGCGAGTGGCCCGGTGGCGAGCTGGCCGGCCGGCTCGGGGTGTCCCGGCGCACGGTGCGGCGGGACATCGACCGGCTGCGTGAGCTGGGCTATCCCGTCCAAGCGACGAAGGGCTCCGACGGGGGCTACCGGCTGGTCGCCGGCAAGGCGATGCCGCCCCTGGTGCTGGACGACGAGGAGGCGGTGGCCATCGCGGTCGGGCTGCGCGCCGGGGCCGGTCACGCGGTCGAGGGCGTCGACGAGGCGTCCGTACGGGCGCTGGCCAAGCTGGAGCAGGTGCTGCCGTCGCGGCTGCGGCACCGGGTGAGCACCCTGCAGTCCGCGACCGTCCTGCTGGCCGGTGGCGACGCGGCGAGCGTGGCACCGGAGACCCTCACCGTGATGGCCTCGGCCATCACCGGCCAGGAGCAGCTGCGCTTCGCGTACCGCGCGAAGGACGGTACGGAGTCCCGGCGGCAGACGGAGCCGTACCGGCTGGTGTCGACCGGGCGGCGCTGGTACCTCGTCGCCTACGACCTCGGCCGCGGCGACTGGCGCACCTTCCGGGTGGACCGGGTGAGCGAGCCGTCGGCGACCGGCGCGCGGTTCGCTCCGCGGGACGTGCCGGCCGGGGGTGCGGCGGAGTATCTGCGGCAGTCCATCCGGCGGCACCAGGAGACCTACGCGTTCGACGTCGTCTTCGCCGCTCCCGCCGAGGTGGTCGCCCGGCGTCTGCCGGCCTGGGTGGGCGTGCCCGAGCCGATCGACGGCTCCAGCTGCCGCCTGCGCGCGACCTCCGACGGTCCCGCCGACTGGCTGGCGATACGGCTGCTGACGCTGGACGTCGACTTCACGGTGCGGGAACCGGCGGAACTCGTCGAGCTCGTGCGGACGTGGGGCACACGGCTGCTCCGGGCGGCGGGGGGCCGGTGAGGGGCCGGGAGTGCTGTGACAGAATCTGCCGTCCGGCGGGCCACCCCGGGGTTCAGGTCCGGGGTGACCCGCCTCCGGCCTTGCCCGCAGACCCTGCCGTCAAAGCCCGTCGTCAAGCCCCGTCGCCCAGCTCTGTCATAGACCCCTGCCGTAGAACCCTGTCGTCACTCCGCCGCCGCGGGATCCGGGGCGCGGCCGCCGCGGGATCCGGGGCGCGACCGGCGAGGGGCGAGCCGGGCCCCGACACCTGGGGGGTAGGCGCCGAAGCCCGGCTCCGGGTAAGTCCCGGCGCCGGGGGGAGTGCGGCGGGACTGGGTCTGCGGGGTGCGGGTGCAGGTGTGGCACAGGGGGTGGGTGCACCCGGCCGCCGGTGGCCGCACGCCGTTGTCGTGACCCCACAACGTAGGGCAGCAGGAGAACAGTACCGGGCAGGGTATCGCTTGGCTTCATGAGGCCCCGGAGGCGTCCGGGCTTCGAAAGGTACGGTCCAGAGCCCTCAACTCCTGGGCCCTGAAGCTTTGTTCCCGCGCCCCGGCGAGTTGAAGCGGCGTCGCCGCGCCATCTTTGCGCGGTCTTCCGCCACCGGGCGTACGCGCCGCAGCCGCCGTACGCCGCCCGGCGGCACGCGTCACGAACTCCCCGCCGCCCCGCCGACAAGCAACCCCGTCGGCGCGCAGCCCCAAACCCGCACTCCTTCGGACCGCCCCGCCGTCACGCCGCCGCGTCGAAGCCCGTCTGGCGGGCCAGTTTCTTCAGCTCCAGCAGCGCGTGCTTCTCGATCTGGCGGATGCGTTCCCGGGTCAGGCCGTGTTCCTTGCCGACCTCGGTCAGCGTGCGTTCCCGGCCGTCGTCGATGCCGTAGCGCATCTTGATGATCGAGGCCGTGCGCTCGTCGAGGCGGCCGATGAGGTCGTCGAGCTCCTCGCTGCGCAGCAGCGTGAGCACCGACTGCTCGGGGGAGACCGCGGAGGTGTCCTCGAGGAGGTCGCCGAACTGGGTCTCGCCCTCGTCGTCCACCGGCATGTTCAGCGAGACCGGGTCGCGGGCCCAGTCGAGCACGTCGGTGACACGCACCGGGTTCGAGCCGAGCTCGGCGGCGATCTCCTCGGGCTCCGGGTCGCGCCCGTGCTCCCGGTTGAACTCGCGCTGCACACGCCGGATCCGGCCCAGTTCCTCCACGAGGTGGACGGGCAGCCGGATGGTGCGCGACTGGTCGGCTATCGAGCGGGTGATGGCCTGGCGGATCCACCACGTCGCGTACGTCGAGAACTTGAAGCCCTTGCGGTAGTCGAACTTCTCCACCGCGCGCACCAGGCCCGCGTTGCCCTCCTGGACCAGGTCGAGCAGGGGCAGCCCGCTGCGGGGGTAGCGGCGGGCGACCGCGACCACCAGGCGGAGGTTGGAGCGGATGAAGACGTCCTTGGCGCGCTCCCCCTCGGCGACCAGGGCCTCGAGCTCCTCGCGGGTGGCGTCCGTGGTGGACTCCTCCTCGCCGTCGAGGACCTGCCGCGCGAACACACCCGCCTCTATGACCTGGGACAGCTCTACTTCCCTTGCGGCGTCGAGCAGCGGTGTACGCGCGATCTCGTCGAGGTACATGCCGACCAGGTCGCGATCGGCGATCTCGCCGCCATGGGCGCGAACACTGCGTGCCGCATCGACGTTCTCGCCGGTGGCGGACGTACGACGGGCGACGGCACGGGTTGCCATGCGTGCTCCCTTGGGATGGTGGGCTGGCGGGTGGTCCGGTAGATGCTCGGCACCTCCCCGGTGCTGCCCGGGTGGCTCCTGGAGGCCCCTGGTACTGCGTGGGACTCTCCTCGTGTGCCCCGCATCTGATGGAAACAACGACTGGAATCCGGACAGAATTCCCAACCCGCCCCACGATTTTTCTGATCTTGCAGTACCCTGTGCGACTTCGGGAAGGAGCCAGGCCGTCATGCCGTCGGACCACGCAGAGGTGCAGGTCAGGCCGGGGACCGAAGAGGACCTCGACGCCCTCACCGAGATCTACAACCACTACGTCCGTGAGACACCGATCACCTTCGACACGGTCGCCTTCACCCCCGAGGAGCGCCGGCCCTGGTTGCTCTCCCACCCTGAAGACGGTCCGCACCGGCTGATGGTTGCCGTGGACACCGGCTCACAGGAGATTCTGGGCTACGCCACCTCCAGCCCGCACCGGCCGAAGGCCGCCTACTCCACTTCCGTGGAGACGACGGTCTACGTCGCCGCGTATGCCGTCAGAGGGAGCACCCCGGGCCGGCGCGGCATCGGCACGCTTCTCTACGAGGCGCTCTTCGAGGTCCTCGCCGGCGAGGACCTGCACCGCGCCTACGCGGGCATCACCCAGCCCAACGAAGCGTCCGTGCGGCTGCACGGACGCTTCGGTTTCCGGTACGTGGGCACCTACCGGGAGATCGGCCGCAAGTTCGGCCGTTACTGGGACGTGGACTGGTACGAGAAGGAGTTGTAGGCCCGCCCGTCAGCCGAACTGCACCGACCGCTTCGCCAGCCCCAGCCAGAACCCGTCGATCACGGACTTCTGCGCGTCCGCCCCGCCGCCGGCGTCCGCCGCGCCCAGGGTGACGAAGAGCGGGGCGAAGTGCTCGGTGCGCGGGTGGGCGTAGCGGCCGGCCGGGGCCTTGTGGAGGAAGTCGGACAGCGCGTCCCAGTCGCGGGCCTCCAGGGCGCGCTTCCCCCAGTCGTCGAACTCGGTGGACCAGCTCGGCACTCCCCCGCCCACGTGCCGCAGGGCGGCCAGGTTGTGGGTGAAGAAGCCGGAGCCGACGATCAGGACGCCCTCGTCGCGCAGCGGCGCCAGCTTGCGGCCGATCTCCATCAGCTTGACCGGGTCGAGGGTCGGCAGGGAGATCTGCAGCACCGGGATGTCGGCACCCGGGTACATCTCGACGAGCGGGACGTAGGCGCCGTGGTCGAGTCCGCGGTCCGGGATGTCCTGCACGGGCATGCCGGGGGCGCGCAGGAGTTTGCGTACCGACTCGGCGAGCGCGGGGGCGCCGGGCGCCTCGTAGGTGACGCGGTAGTAGTGCTCGGGGAAGCCCCAGAAGTCGTAGACGAGGGGGATCGTCTCGACGGCGCCGATGGCGAGCGGGGCCTCCTCCCAGTGGGCGGAGACCATCAGGATCGCCTTGGGACGGGGCAGCGAGGCGGACCAGGCGGCGAGTTCGCCGGGCCAGACCGGGTCGTCGGCGAGGGGCGGGGCGCCGTGGCTGAGGTAGAGCGCGGGCATGCGCTCCTGGGTGGCGGCTGACATGACGGCGGCTCCCTCCGGCGGGCAGCGCCCGCCGATTGCGGCGTCCGGCGCGGACCACGATCTGTACACGATCTCTTGCTTTAACTCTCAAGCTTTCTGTCGCACAGCTTACGCGCCACTTGTTCAATTTTCAAGGAGATGCCTCGTACAGTGGAGCGCATGGACACGGCACCCGACCCCGACCCCGGCTCCGCCCCAGGCAGCTCGACCACCGTTGCCCCCGCGCCCGGTACCGCCCCCGCCGGAAGCACCGACGCCCCCGGAACGGCCACCGCCTCCTCCGCCACCACGCCCCGGCACCGCTGGCTCACCCCCGGCGAGCAGCGCGTCTGGCGCGCCTACCGGCACGCCACCACCCTCCTCGAGGACCACCTCGACCGTCAGCTCCAGCGCGACGCGGGCATGCCGCACATCTACTACGGCCTCCTCGTCCAGCTCGCCGAGGCGCCCGGCGGCCGGCTGCGGATGACCGAACTGGCGATGAGCGCCAAGATCACCCGCTCCCGGCTCTCGCACGCCGTGGCCCGGCTGGAGAAGAGCGGCTGGGTACGGCGCGAGGACTGCCCCTCCGACAAGCGGGGCCAGTTCGCGGTGCTGACCGAGCAGGGCGGCGAGGTGCTGCGGCGGACCGCGCCGGGGCATGTGGACGCCGTACGGCAGGCGCTGTTCGACCGGCTCACCCCGGAACAGCAGAAGTCCCTCGGCGAGATCATGCAGATCGTCGCCGAGGGACTCCAGCCGGACGAAGCGGGTGCGGACCTGCCCTGGCTGCGCTGAGCGCGCCGCACCGGACAGGTCCGCGGGGAGGTACGTACGAGGCGTCCCCTTCCTCGTACGTACGAGTGACCCGAAGGGGTGTTACGCCGTGGCCGCCGTCAGTGGGCGATCACCGGCACCGTCATCGCGTCCTCGGCCTCCTCGCCGGAGCCGGCCAGCTTGGTGCCGCCGACCGCGGCACCGCTGCCCGGGCGCCCGGCGTTGACCAGGGTCACGACGACCGCGGAGGCCAGCACCAGCATGCCGACCGCGACCCAGATGGCCGTGGTGTAGCCGTGCACCATGCCCTGCAACTGGACCAGCTGCTGCTGGGTCCTGGAGCCGGCACCGGCGATGTGGTCCTTGATGTACGACGTCGTCGCGGAGGCGGCGACGGTGTTCAGCAGGGCCGTGCCGATCGCGCCGCCGACCTGCTGCGAGGTGTTGACCATCGCGGAGGCGACACCGGCGTCCCGGGGCTCGACGCCCAGGGTGGCCAGGGACATCGCCGGCATGAACGCCGTACCCATGCCGAGGCCGAGCAGGATCATCGCGGGCAGCACGGTCGTGGCGTACGTCGAGTCGAGGCTCAGCCGGGTCATCAGGAACATGCCGCTCGCGGCGACCAGGAAGCCCGGTCCCATCAGGGCCCGCGCCGGGACGCGGGTCATCAGGCGGGTACCGATCTGCGTCGATCCGACCATCATGCCGGCGACCATCGGCAGGAAGGCGAAGCCGGTGTTGATCGGCGTGTAGCCCTTCACGACCTGGAGGTAGTAGGTCAGGAAGAGGAAGGTGCCGAACATCGCGATGATGGCGATGCCGAGGGAGAGGTAGATGCCGCCGCGGTTGCGGTCGGTCACGACCCGCAGGGGCAGCAGCGGAGCCTTGACGCGGGCCTCGGTGACGATGAACGCCAGCAGCAGGACCGCCGAGGCGACGAACAGGCCGATGGTCGTGGAGTCGCCCCAGCCGTCGGACTCGGCGCGGGTGAAGCCGTAGACGAGCGAGACCAGGCCGAGGGTGGACAGCAGGACGCCGGGGATGTCGAGCGGGTTGCGGTTGCGGCCGCCCTCCGGCTCACGGATGACGAAGAACGCGCCGAGCGCGGCGGCCACGGCGAACGGGATGTTCACGAAGAACGTCCAGCGCCAGTCGAGGTACTCGGTCAGCACACCGCCGAGGATGAAGCCGACGGCGCCGCCGCCACCGGCGATCGCGCCGTAGATGCCGAACGCCTTGGCGCGCTCCTTGGGGTCGGTGAACATCACCGCGAGGAGGGAGAGCGCGGCGGGCGCGAGCATGGCGCCGAAGACGCCCTGGAGGGCGCGGGCGCCGAACATCATCGCGCCGGAGGTCGCCGCGCCGCCGAGCGCGGAGGCCAGGGCGAAGCCGGTCAGGCCGATGACGAAGGCGCGCTTGCGTCCCCACAGGTCGGCGATACGGCCGCCGAAGAGCAGCAGTCCGCCGAAGGCGAGGGCGTAGGCCGTGACGACCCACTGCCGGTTGCCGTCGGATATGCCCAGGTCGTGCTGGGCGGAGGGCAGAGCGATGTTCACGATGGTCGCGTCGAGGACGACCATCAGCTGGGCGAGCGCGATGAAGACGAGCGCTTTCCAGCGGTTGGCGTCGCCGGATGCGGCGCTGCCGGGAGCCTTTACGGCTGTTTCAGACATGGGGGTACCCACTTCGGGACTTCGCGGTGAAAGGGAACGGTGCAGGACGTACGTAAAGGACTGAGTGGCTACGGACCGGATGGATGGAGTGGCTTCAGGAACCGAGACGCTCGATGAACCGCGGTGCCGCGGGATCTGAGAGCTGCGGGAACTGACGGGCTGCGGGACAAGAGCTGCTACGAGTTGCTACGGCTGGCTGCTACGGCTGTGAGGACCGGCGCGGGACCCGGACCTCATCGGTCAAGACCTGAGGTGTGCGGTCGGGGTTGACGGACCCGGTGGTCTCCAAAGGAATCCCAAGGTTTCGGCGGATCCGGTCCGGAGGGTTCCGTCGGGCACGGGCACGGGCACGGGCACAGGCATGGGCATGGGCATGGGCATGGTCAGGAATCGGAGCACCGCCGGAGATCCTCCAGGGTCACGGCCGAACCGGGCAGGACGGAACGGGCCGGGGCCCGCAGCCCGTCCAGGAACAGCTGCAGATGCCGGTGGACGAAACGGTCGATGCTGAGGCAGTTGGCGCCGGCCGGGGGCCGGCCGAGCTGGGCCACGATGACCATGAGGTCGCCGTGATCCACGTCCGTACGAAGCTGCCCGGCCGCCTTGGCGCGGTCCATGACCTCCTCGACGAGCCGCTCGACCCGCTGACGGGACGCCTCCAGATCGGGGTGGTACTTGTCGAACGTCGTCGAGACCATCGGGCACAGCGCGCTGATCCGTTCGTCCGCCGCGGCGTGCACGAACCGCTCGAGCGCCGTGAACGCGTCGCCGTTCTCCGCGAGGGCCTGCTCGGCCGCCTCGGCCGTACGGTCCATGACGGAGCACACGACCTCGCGGACGAGGGTCTCGCGGTCCGGGAAGTTGCGGTACACCGTGGCGTTGCCGACCCCGGCCCGGCGGGCGATGTCGTCGAAGGGCACCTCGGGCCCGAACTCGACGAACATCTCGCGGGCCGCGGTGACGATCCGCTCCCGGTTGCGCAGGGCGTCGGCACGGGGCCTGGTCACCTTGCGCTGCACGGGGGTCGCGGTCTGCACGGCGTACTCCTTCGGTCGGTTGCCTCGATACCGGGGACCAGGTCCCCGTTTCGCTCGGACACAGGTCTAAACGGGGAAACGATCCCCGGTTATTTCCCTCCCGCGAAGAACTTTGAAGTGACCTGCGTCACACCGTCTTCGTAGGGAAATATCCGGCCCCCGGCGGCGAACTCACCCCGGCGCCACGATCGGTCGCCTCCAGCGAGCGCCCCGCGCCGCGCCGACACAGGGTGATCGAAAGGGTGCAGCCCGGTACGGGGTGGCTGCCCGGATCGAAGGGCCCCGTATGCCGCCGCAGCCGACCCCGCAGCCGACCGACCGCCGCATACGCCCCGGCCGCCGTGCGCGTCCCGCCCGCCGTGCACGTCCCGGCCGCCGGATACGTCCCGACCGCAGCCCCCGCCGGATGGTCGCCCTGGCCTCGGTGACCGCGCTGACCTTCGCGGTGAGCACCTCGGCCGCCACCGGACGCCTCACCGAAGCCTCCCGCTCGATCGGCGCCGGCCCGATCGCCCTGGCCCGCGCGTCCTCCCTGTCCCCCTGCCTGATCAGCGGCGGACCGGACGTACAGATGTCGGAGGGCGTCCCCACCGCCGCCGGCTACGCCCGCTCGACGGGCGTCGTCCACGCCCTGACCCTGATGGTCGACTTCCCCGACGCGCCCGGCGAGGGCAGCGCGCTCGCCCGCTACCGCGAGTTCTTCCCGCAGACCCGCCAGTGGTTCCGCACCAGCTCCTACGGCCGCCTCGACTACCGCCCCGAGACCCCCGTACCGCACTGGCTGCACATGCCGAAGCCGTTCGCGGCGTACGGCATAGAGCGCGGTGCCCCCTTCGACCCGGGCTACCGGCACCTCATCCAGGACATCGTCGCCACCGCGGACCCGGTGGTCGACTTCCGCTCGTACGACTTCCTGAACGTCCTGATGACCCCGAACGCCGGCCCGTCCGCCCTCGACACGGTCCTGTCGGTGACGTTCGCGGGCAACGCGGAGGCGCCGGTGGCGGACGGGGTGCCGGTGGCCAACGCCTCCTTCGTCTACTCCCGCCAGGACGACGGCTCCGGCTCCTACACCCGTACCGGCTACCGCGTGCTGCCGCACGAGAACGGCCACGTCTTCGGCCTGCCCGACCTCTACACCCAGGAGGGCGGCAACGCGGCCGGCCACTGGGACATCATGAGCGAGGACTGGGGCGCCGACAACGACCTGCTGGGCTGGCACAAGTGGAAACTGGGCTGGCTGGACGCGTCCCAGGTGCGCTGCGCGGCAACCCCGGGGACGGCCGAGTACCCGCTCACCCCGCTGGCGCGCACCGGCGGCCCGAAGCTCGTGTTCGTCCCGCTCGACGGCCGCACCGGCTACGCCGTCGAACTGCGCACCCGCGAGGGCAACGACGAGACCGTGTGCGGCCCCGGTGTCCTCATCTACAAGGTGAGCGCCGACGTCGACACGGGTCAGGGCCCGGTGAAGGTCTACGACGCCCACAACGACAGCGGCGGCTGCACCCGCAGCCCGAACGTGCAGGCGGAACTCTCGGACGCCCCCTTCGCTCCCGGCGAGTCCTTCAGCGACCCGAAGCACGGCATCCGCGTCTCCGTACTGGCGCCGGACCCGGCGGGCGATTACCGGGTGGCGGTGACCCGGAACTGACCACCGCCCGGCCGGTCGGCGGACCGCGGTGGTCCCGGCCGGTCACCGGGCGACGATGGGCCGACGGGTCACCGGACCGCAGTGGCGCCGACCGGTCCCCGGGCAGCGGTCGGGCCGGCCGGACCCGGACTTCGGCAGGGCCGGTCGAACACGGACCCCGGCAGGGCCGCCGGCCCCTCACCACGCAGGCCACGTCGAGGCCGGCCGGTCACCGGGCAGCCACGACAGGGCCGGCCGCTCGCCGGGCTACGGTAGGCGGCGCAGCAGCCGTACGGAGAAGCGAGGGCCGATGCCGACCCAGATGCCGGAGCCCGCCCCACCAGGAGCGACCGCCTCCGCAGCCGTACCCCCCGCCGAGGCGGTGACGCCGCTCCTGCGCGGCGTGGCGGTACTGCTGTGCCTGACGGAGGCGGGCGGCAGACTGAGCCCGAGTGGCCTGGAGCACGCCACGGGCCTGGCCCGCTCCACCGTCGACCGCATCACGACCACCCTCGCCCGTACGGGCTACGTCCGCCTGGACGGCCGGGACGCGGTCCTGACCCCCCGCGTCATGGAGCTGGGCAACGCCTACCTCGCCGCCCTTCGCGTCCCCGCCCTCCTCAATCCCCAAGCAGATGCCCTGGCGGACGAGTTGGACGAGTCGGTCTCCCTGGCGGTGGCCGACCGGGACGGCATCCGCTTCATCCACCAGGCGACCCGCCGCCGCGCGATGTCCCTGAGCTTCCGGATGGGAGACCTTCTCCCGGCCGAACGCACGGCACCGGGGCCCCTGTTCGCGACGGAGTGGACCGAGGACGACTGGCAGACCTGGCGCAGCCGCAGACAGTCGGACCCCCAGGACAGAACCTTCCCCGCGGTCCCGGCCCTCGCCACCGCCACCGCCGCACCACCCCCGCCTCGCACCACCCGGTCTTTCGAGGCCCGGACGGAGGAGGCGAGGACGAACGACTGGTCCCTGGACGACCAGCTGATCGAACCGGGCCTGGTGGCGGTGGGGGTCCCCGTCCGCCACCCCGGTACGCGCCGCATCGTCTGCGTGGCGAACGTGGTGAGCCACACGAGCCGCCACACGGCGGAGGAACTCCGGGAAACCCTGCTCCCCCGCCTGCAGGCAGCGGCAGGAGCGATGGAAAGGACACTGGCGGAGACCGGGACGGAGGCGAAGTCACCGCCCCCACCCCAGGAACCGCCCCCCGTGAACCTGGCGGCGTGGACATCGGCGTCGAAGCGGGAACTGGGCCGGGACTTCATCGAATCCCTCGCCAGGGGCCTGACGGTCCTGACGGTGTTCGGCGAGGACCGGGCGGAGCTCACCCTCTCGGCGGTGGCGAAGGCCACGGGCCTGGCGAGGGCGACGGCCCGTAGAGCACTGATCACGTACGTGCATCTGGGCCTGGTGGAGAAGGAAGCCGAGGCGTTCCGCCTGACCCCCCGGGTCCTGGCCCTGGGCTACCCGCCCCTGTCCCGTACGACACTCCCCGCCCTGGCCGCCCCGCACCTGCGGGAACTGACCGCCCGGATCCAGGAGTCGACGGCACTGGCCGTGGCGGCCCCGCCGGACGTCCGGTACACGACCTGGGTACCGGCCCCCCACGTCATGAGCGTGCACATGCCCCCGGGCACCCGGCTACCGGCCCAGGCGACAGCGGCGGGCCGCATCCTGGCACCACCGCCGGCCCCCGCGGCCGCCTCCTCCGTCCCCTACGCCATGGTGGAGGACGAACTGGAAAAGGGCCTGCGCGCGATGGCGGTCCCGATCCACGACCGCGCCGGAAGAACGGTGGCGGCGGTGAGCACGGCGATGCACACGGCCCGCCGCACCGCACAGGAATGCGTGACGGACATCCTCCCCGCACTCCTCACCACGGCCTCCCGCATCACAGCGGACCTCCACGCGGCATCCCGTTTCCAGACGGTGCCCCGGTCATGACCCCTGCGCCCACGGCCACCCGACGCACCCACCACGACCAGCACACCGCCGGCCCTGGTCGCCCTTCTTACCCGGAGTCCGCGGTCTGCCTGATCCCGGGCTCATTCCTGAGTCGCTCTCGTACCAGATCGCCTTCGGGGTGGCCGAGCGAATCCAGGATGTCGAGTGCCTCGGTCCAGACCGCGTGGGCCTGTCCAGGAGATTCAGTGGCATGCACGTCGCCGATGTGTATGAGCGTGTCGGCGATCAGGTATGCATCGTTGAGTTCCCGATAGCAGGTCAGAGCCCGATGAAGCGCCTGCAGGGCGTCACCCTTGTGACCGAGGCGATGATGGGCGACCCCCAGACTGTCCCAGGACGCCGCCTCGACATTCCGGTTTCCAGCCCTTTGAGCGACGTCCACAGCGTGACGGCAGTCCCGGAGCGCGCCTTCGAAGTCCCCCATGAGAATACGGGTCCAGCCGACCTCGTTGGACACGGAGGCAATCCCTACCGCGTGATGTGCCTCCTTGTACAGAGAGGCGGCGGCTTCATAGTGTAGGAGAGCGTCTCGATGCGCTTCTCCGGCATTCGCCAGAAAAGCCAGGTACCGGCGAGTCAGCGCCTCCCCGGAGAGGTCGCCGGCCTTGGAGAACATCGCCAACGCTTCATTCAGGTGACTTTCGGCCTCGGCGTTTCGTCCTGTCCGGCCGAGGGCGAAACCCAGGGACCTGTGCATGTGCGCCTGTCCCGATGTGTCGGCGGTACGTCGTGCCGCCGAAAGCGCTGCGCTCTGGATCTCAATCTGCTCCTGGCGGCGCCCGCTGCGGTCAAGGAACAACTCAAGAACAGCGGCCAGTCGCCAGACCTGTGTGTCCGCGCCGTAATCCGTGTCGTGGAGGGCGATGGTCTGGAGATTGGATATCTCATGATGCAGCCAGTCGGCGGCAGATTCTGTGCCGGTGAAGGATGCGACCTGAGTGCCGGGGGCGGCGAGCGGAAGCAGAGGGTGTTCTCTGTGCGTATTGATGACGGTGGAGGCTTTGTGCGCAGTGTGCAGATAGTGGTCGTAGAGTCGTCGGCGGGCCACCTCAAGGGCCTGGCCGGAATCTTCGGAGTGGGACATCTCCTTGCTGAAGACCCTCAGGAGGTCGTGCGTGCTGTAGCGGCCGGATCTTTCTGAGGTGCAGAGGCTGGCGCGGTGGAGTTCGGACATCACCTGCCGCGTGGCCCCCATCGGCAGGCCGGTCATGCTTGCCGCGGCTTCGAGTGAGACATCGCGTGCCGGGCTCAACCACAGGCGGCGGAATGCTTCGGCCGCTCGTCCGGTGAGGGCGCGGTACGACCAGGAAAAAACAGAGCGAGTGTCGGTGACGGGGTCGTTCTCTCCGTCCACGGTGAAGGCGCGGAGACTGTCACGCCGTTCTTCCAATTCCGCCCCGATATCGGCGAGCGGAGTGATTGGCCGGCTTTCAGCGCGGGCGCAGACAATGGCAAGGGCCAGCGGCAGCCGACCGCAGTGCTCGACTATGGCAAGTGCCGCCTCGTGCTCGCGCCCGACCCGTGATTTTCCGAGTCTTTTCGAGAGGTACTCAAGAGATTCGGCAACCGTAAGGACGTCTATACGCAGCAGATGCGCCCCCGCGGAGACGGCGAGCCCTGTCATCTGTTCGCGACTGGTGACGACGGTGAGGCAACCCGGGGTTCCTGGCAGCAGCGGACGCACCTGTTCGGCGTTTCGTGCGTTGTCAAGAAGGATCAGAAACCGGCGCCCCGCCAGGAGACTGCGGTAAAGAGCGATCTGGCTGTCGAGATGGGAGGGGATGCGTTCGCTCGGGATGCCGAGTGATTCCAGGAAGTAGCCGATCGCCATGGACGGGGTAAGGGGATCTGCCGCGGGATCGTATCCGCGCAGGTTTATGTGCAGCTGCCCGTCCGGGAATCGGTGTGCGTTGCGATGGGCCCAGTGCAGCGCGAGCGCGGTCTTCCCCACGCCCGGCGCACCCCCGATCGCACTGATGACGACGGCCGTGTGCGGGTCGGTCGGCAGCAGGGAGTCAAGGCGCTTGATCTCCTCCTTCCTTCCGGTGAACACATGCAGGCCGGCCGGCAGTTGGGCGGGATGTGGCGCTTGGGGTCTTCTGCCGCCGGATGCCGTGGGCGCCGGGGCGTGTGCGGGAGTGTCCCCGGTGTGGTGCGCCGTCCTGCGCAGCACGGCGGCTTGCGCGGCGCGTAGTTCGGCACCCGGAGCAACGCCCAGTTCGGTTGCCAGCTGCGAGCGGGTGCTTCGGTAGTGTTCCAGTGCCTGAGCGGTGTGCCCCTCCGCGGCCAGCACGCGAATGAAGCAGGCTTGCAGGACCTCATCGAGGGGGGCGCCGTGCGCGGCGTGTCTGAGCAGCGGCAGCGCAGCCTTGGTACGGCGGGCGGTCAGCGCCGCCTGTGCGGCGGCCCGAGCGGCACGGAAGTACTCCGCGTCGACTCCCGCGAACACGGTGTGCGAGCGGATCTCGTGGGGCAGACCGGCCGCGGCAGGGCCGCGCCACAGGGAGAGCGCCTTGACGAACAGGTCGACGGCCTCTTCCTGTCGGCCGTTTTCGGCAGCGTCCTGGCCTGCGTCGCGCAGCTGGCGGAATCGAAGGAGATCCAGGGCCTCTTCCCCGACGTTCAGCCGGTAGCCGCCGGCCGCCCGCACGAGCACACGTGCTTCACTCCGCTGTAGCAGGCCGGGTTCCAGGAGCCGCCGTAGGGAACCCATATGCCGCTGCACCACGTTGACCGCCCGTGCCGGTGGATCGTCGCCCCACAGCGCGTCGACGATCTGGTGCAGCGGCACCGGCTGCCCCGCCTGGACCAGCAGCAGTGCCAGCACGCTCTGCTGTTTGGGCGGCCCCAGAGGCAGCTCCGTCTCCTGGTACCAAGCCCTCAGAGGTCCAAGGACCGAGAGACGCAACGAACGGTCCGTCGTGGGCGTCGGATCCGAGTCCACTCTCGCGCCTCCCAAGGGTCATGGTGAGACGAAGCCTTCGGTAAAAGATCATGAGATGTGTGAGGTGAGGACCTCAACCAGCCGCATGCCGGGGGCGGCACGACGGACGAGACAGCCGAGTCCGCGTCGCGGGCGCCGCCTTCCATTGTGGCGGCGCCCGCGGACGGGGCATCCACCGGCCGTCCGCGACCGGCCGTCCGCTCAGGTGATCAGCCTGCCTGCGCCGCCGCGGTGTGCCGCAGGAACTCGGCCAGCACGGAACCGTCCCGGTCCCCCAGACCCGCGGCCAGGGCTTGGTCGATGAGCCCGCGGCTCGCCTCCAGCTGGGCCATCGGCGCTCCCACGGATGACGCCAACGCATCGATCAGCGACAGGTCCTTGGCCACCAGCGTCAGCGTCATGTGGGTCGCGGCTTCCCGCGGCCGTACGAAGTTCTCCCGGTTGTACAGCACGAAGGGGGCCGCGGCCGCACTCTGCATGAAGGCGTCGTAGGCGTCCGCCCGGCCGATACCGGCACACTCCGCCAGCACCAGGGACTCGGCGAGGGCCGTAGCCAGAGACAGGAGCAGGGAGTTGATCACCAGCTTCATGGTGCTGCCCCTCCCCGAGTCCCCGAAGTGGAGGACCCGGGTGGCCAGGATGTCGACCACGGGACGCACGCGGGCCAGAGCCTCTCCGGGGCCGCCCGCCAGAACGGTGAGTTCGCCGCGTGCGGCCAGCTCGACCGACCCGGACACCGGGGTGTCGAGCAGGACGGCTTCGCGCTCCAGGACATGGGGCACGAGCGACATCACCGTACGGGGGGAGATCGTGCTGGTCTCCAGCACCGTCGTTCCCGGGCGAAGGCCGGCGAGGAGACCGTCGGATCCGTGGTAGACATCGTGGACCGCCGTGTCGTCGGCGAGGGAGACGATGACGATGTCGGCGGATGACGCCGCCTCCCTTGGCGAGTCGGCCACCTGAGCGCCCGTCTCGGCCGCGACGTTCAGCGCCCGTTCTCTCGTACGGTTGGTCACGGTCACTCCGTACCGTGCCCTGCGCAGGCGAACCACCATGGGCCGGCTGAGGCGGCCGACACCCACGACGGCCACCTCCGGCAGGACGTCGCTCATACGACGCCGCCGTTGAGGCTGAGGTTCACGCCGTTCGCCGCAGGGTTCTCCAGCAGGAAGAAGGAGCCGTCGACCATGTTCCGCATGGTGGGAAGGACGCCGCTCAGAGTCCGCTTGCGGGCGGCTTCCAGGACCGGTTCGTTGCCCGCCCAGTAAGGACTGTCGCCCACGACGCCGGGATGGATGGCGTTGACGCGGATCGGGGCGAGTTCCCTGGACAGGGTCGCCACCAGACCCGTCACCCCGGCGTTCACCGTCGTGACCGTGGTGGAACCGGGATACGGCATGTCCTTGGCCAGGCCGCCGAACAGCAGCACCGAGCCGGTGGGCGAGATGCGTGACCGCAGCGCGTGGACGACCGTCGTGTAGCCGACCAGCTTCGCCACGGCCAACTCCGTTGCCCCTGCTATGTCGTAGTCGCCGATCGTGTTGCTGTCGCGCCGCATGCCCGCGAGGACGACCGAGTCCACGTACTCGATGTCACCCAGCGCCTTCTCGATGCTCTCGGGCTTGGAGAGATCGACCGCGATGCCGCGCACCCCCGCGCCGTCGCCCGCGGTACCGAGCTCGGCGGCCACCTTCTCCGCGCGTGCGCTGTCCCGGCCGGCGATGACCACGCGAGCTCCACGCTCTGCGTAGGCGGCGGCCAACTCGCGGCCGATGCCGGAAGTACCGCCGACGATGAGGACCTGGTCTGTCATGACGTTCCCCTCTTGAGCAGCAAGCTGTCGTCAACTCTCTTTGTCATCAACCAGGTTGGCGCGGACGCCCTATCGAGTCCAACGAAAAGTCTTGACAGCTGTTATCGGATCTGTCGATTATTCATGCGTGGAGATAAGGCAATTGCGATATTTCGTCGCCGTGGCCGAGGAGCTCAGTTTCACCCGCGCCGCGTCCCGGCTCTTCGCCGCCCAGTCGACCGTGTCGGCGGCCGTCCGCGCCTTGGAGGAGGAGCTTCAGGTCTCCCTCTTCGACCGTTCGACCAGGGCGGTGGCCCTGTCCGCAGCGGGAGCGGTCTTCCTGCCGGAGGCCAAGACCGTTGTCGCGGCGGCCGAGAGGGCCAGGGAGGTCGTGGGCGAAGCGTCCGAGAGGCTGCGGGGCAATCTGCGGATCGGCACGATGACCCGCATCACCGCTCTCGATCTCCCGCGTCTGGTGGGAGCCTTCCGGCAGCGTCATCCCCTGGTCGACATCCAGATCCAGGTCTCCGGCACCGGGGCCGGCGGTATCGCCGAGGACGTACGACGCGGTCGACTCGACGTCGGCGTCGTGGCCCTGGGCCCCGGTGAGGCCCATGACCTGGACCTGCGGCACTTCGCCACCGTTCCCTACACGGTGATCCTGCCCACCGGGCATCCGCTGGCGAGGCAGGAGAGCATCGCCCTCGGGGACCTGGCGCACGAGAACTTCGTCGACGGGGCGGTCGGCTTCGGTACCCGCACCGTCATGGATCGGGCGTTCGGTGAACTCGGCATCAATCGCCGCGTATCGGTTGAGATAACCGACATCGCGACGGCTGTTTCGTATGTACGGGCCATTGACGGCGCGGCCGTCATACCGCGCTTCGAGGCGACGGACACGACAGGAGTGGCGGTCAGGCCGCTGTCCGGCTCGGGGCTCGCGCTCACGCTGTCGTTCGCGGTACGCGCCGGACGCGCTCCGAGTCCGGCCGTCTCCGCACTGCTGGATCTCAGCGCCAATTACACCAGGGACGACGGGACGTTCTGATCGCCGGCCGATCGCCGACAGGCCGCGGAGGCCCGTGCGGCTCTCGACCGCGCTCATGTCGCGCCGGCTCACGCTTTCGCAGCTCAACGCACGGTGCACGGCATCCCCGGTGCACGCACCCCGCTGCTTGACAATGAACTCGAGCGACTGCTTGAGTTCACGCCGCGGCAGGGGTCGAAAAGGCGGATTTGCCCAGAGAGGCCGGTCAGCGCACGCGGGACAGCCTGCTCGCGGCCGCCCTGGAACTGCTCGCACAACGAGGGCGTGAAGGCTTGACGCTGCGCGAGATCACCGATCGCGCCGGCGCCAATGTCGCCGCGGTGAGCTACCACTTCGGATCGCTGAAAGGGTGGTGCGAGTCGGCGATCGAGCGGGCTCTGGAGCGGTACCCGGACGCGCAGATCCTGGCCGTCGAATCCCTCGGCGCCGCTTCGACACTCCAGGAGCTGGCGGAGGCGTTCGCCAGGCCGACGGTGCACGCGCTGGGGGCCGGCGGGCAGGACCTGGCCATGATGCGGACCGTGGCGCGCGTCGGAATCGTTGTGTTCAACAACGTCGTCGCCGGGGAGAGTTACCGTGGTGAGCACCTGGGTGACCCGGTCGTCTCCATGGGTCAACTGGTGCCGGACATCCACCGGGAGCTCCACCGGTTCCATGTGATGGGCGACATCGTGTCCGTCGAGCTGACGATCGAGGGCACCTTCGCAGGGCCGTTCGAAACGCCCGTCGGCGTCATCCAGCCGACCGGCGCAAAGCTCAGCGTCCCGACCGCCGACTTCTGGTACGTCGAAAACGGCAAGATCAAGGAGTTCAACTGCTACTTCGGCATCAGCGCCCTGCTCGCGCAGCTGGGCGTGCAGCCGGACTTCGCCTCCGCCGTCGCGGGGTCGGCCGACACCGACAGCCGAGCAGAGCCTGCCGGTCAGCTGCGCCCGCTCGCACCGTGCGGTGCGGGCGGGCCGTTTCCGTCGCACCTCCCGCACCCGCTTCCCGCGGACACGGATCCTCACCGGACCACGGACCCGCCCGCGCCTGGCCCTGCTGCTGCCACTACGCCGACGATCGAGCGCTGTCGGAGGTGAGCAGCCAGGCCACGAGGGTGCGCCAACGATCAGGCTGATCGGTGTCGCGCGGCCCGACGAGATAGACCTCCTCGACGAGGTCGGCGGAGCGCAGACCGTTCCGGGCGACAAAGGTGCCCACAGCGGCATAGGTGAGGTCGAGGTCGTCGTGCGGACCGCAGTGGGTGGCGACGGCGGCGGTCCGCTGAGGCAGGTGGAGTTCCCGTACGGCATCGGACGCTCCTGGCGGCAAGGGCGGCTCGGCGGGGAGATAGACAGTGGCACGACCGTGCCCCTCGCTGAAGAGCATGTGTTCGTAGCGGCCGCCGGGCGGGAGCACCGGGCGCCGGCCGACTGCCGCGTCCAGGTCACGCATCGCGGCGTCGTACCATCTCAGCCCCGCTCCGGGTGGAACGTCCAGGGAGACGGCGAGGACGCGCTGAGGTGGCAGAACCTCAAGGCTCACCGCTCGATGAGCCTGCGGGTCGAGGAGTTCCCGCAACGCCTGCACCGCACGCTGGGTGCGACCGAGTCGGTCTTCGAGCCGGCGCAGGTGGGCGGCGACGATCTGCTGCGCCGAGCCATGGTCCGCCGCGCCCTCGCCGGCGGCCTCCGCTTCAAGGAAGCGCCGGATGTCCGGTAGCGGAAGATCGAGCTCGCGCAGGCGCCTGATGGTCAGCGCCGGCCGGGCCTGTGCGGGTGTGTAGGAGCGGTAGCCGGTGGCCGGGTCGACCTCCGCGGGCAGGAGGAGCCCCTGCTCGTGGTAGCGGCGCAGGGCGCGAATGCTCAGGTGCGTGATGCGGGAGAACTCCCCGATGGTCAGTCGATCAGCCACGGTGTCCTCCTCACGGTCGGCTTCCGGACCGGGGTCATCCCGGTGTCAGGGTGTGATGTCCAGCTGGGTGATCTTCCCCCGCGCGTCGCGTGTGAAGGCGAAGCGGAGGGTGACCGGGCTGCCCGGGAAGTCGCCGGACACCTCCGCGACAGCCTTGCACGCGATGGCCGTACCGGTGACCAGACGCAGGGCGTAGCGCACGGACGGCACCTCGGCGCGCCAGCGGCGCACCGCCGTGAGCCCCTGGTGGCGGCGGCCGTCGTCGTGTACGACGACTTCGTCGCCGAAGAGCGAGAAGTAGCGTTCACGGTCGGGGTCGAGGGCCGCTCCGAAGTACTCCTTGGCGAAGTCCTGGATGTTCTGGATGTCCTGCATGGTCTTCTCCTGTGCCGTGGTGGGTGGGACGGGACGCGTTGGGGGGACGGGGTCAGAGGGTCCGTACGGTGCCGCCGTCGACGACATGTTCGGCGCCGGTGACCGCGCTCGCCCGGTCCGAGGCAAGGAAGGCGATCGCCTCGGCCACCTCTTCGGGCTCGGCGGGCCGCCCCAGCGGGATGCCGCCGAGGACCCGCATCAGCTCATCGAGGGCGACCTCCCGGGAGACGCCGCTCTCGCTCATCCGGCGCGCGAGCAGGTGCTCGGCCCCGTCGGTGCGGATGAAACCGGGCGCGACCGAGTTGACCCGGACACCGGCCGGGGCGACCTCGTTCGCGAGTCCCTTGCTGTAGGTGGCCAGGGCGCTCTTGGCCGCGGCGTACGCCAGCGTCGAGTGGTGCAGCGGCATGCGGCGCTGGATGGAGGTCACGTGGACGACGCTGCCCGACCCGCGCGCCACCATCCCGGGGACCAGTTCGCGGTCCAGCCGGACCGCGGGAAACAGGTTGAGCGCCAGCTCCCGCGTCCACCAATCCTCGTCGAGTACGGCGTAACCGCCGGCCGGGGAACGTGAGCCGCCCACCACATGCACCAGGACGTCCGGCACTCCGACCAGCTCACCCACCGCTGCGGCCGCCGACGCGACACCATCGCGGGTGCTCAGATCGGCCCGGACGAACAGGGGGTCCGCGGTCCGCGGCGGCGTACGGGCGATGGTGACGACCCGCGCCCCGGCGTCGCCGAGCCGGCGTGCCGTCGCGAGCCCGGCTCCCTTGCTTGCGCCCGCCACCACGGCGGAGCGTCCGTCGAAATCGGTGCTGCTCATGACCGCGAGCCTGGACCCTCCCCCGGGGAGAGACTCAAGCACGGCGAGCACGGCGAGCACGGCGCGCTTCGTCCCGAGCGGACGCGTCGAACGCTTTGGCGCGTCAGCACCGTGTGTAAGGCGATGCTGCCGCGTCAGGATGTGGGAGCACGGAGACCGTGAGGACTGACGTGACCAGGTTTGAACACGGGATGAAGATCGCAACGGGCGCAGTGGCGCTTTCCTTCGTCCTGTCCGCGTGTGGCTCTCCGGGGGACACGCGTCCGAATACCGCGCAACAGGTCAGTGCGACGCCGACGGGCAGCCCCACCTTGGATGTTCCGCAGGGGAACGTCAAAGCCGCTGTTCCTGCGACGGTGGCCGTGCGGGTCGACGACGAACTCGGCTCCGTGGTGGTCGACGGGAACGGAAACACCGTCTACGTCTTCGCCAAGGACGAGGCGACTCCAGGCGAGTCGAGCTGTGTCGGGAAGTGCGCCGAAACATGGCGCCCCGTCTCCGCCGACGGCGTCTCCGCGGACACCGGTATCAATCAGGTACTCCTGGGTTCGATAGACCGCGAGGACGGAACAGAGCAGCTGACTCTCGCCGGGAAGCCGCTCTACACCTATGCGAAGGATGAGCCGGGCGACACCAAGGGGCAGGGGTACCAGAAGGCGTGGTACGCCGCGACCGCGGACGGCGCCAGGACCGGTGTCAGCAGGCCGGCTCTGGGCGTCCTCGACAGCCCGAAACTGGGCCGGGTCCTCCAGGACAAGAACGGCCGCACGCTCTATCTCTTCACCAAGGACACCCCCTGGCCGATGACCACGGCCTGCGATGCCACGTGCCGCCAGAAGTGGACGCCGAGCGCCCCGGTCACCGCTGCTGATGCCGAGGCCGCCGGTCTCAGCCCGGAGATCCTCTTCACCTTCACCACGCCAGGCGGCACCGAACAGGAATCGTTCAACTGCTGGCCCGCCTACACCTTCAACGGAGACAAGAAGCCCGGCGAGACGAACGGCCAGGGGGTGAACGGAGTGTGGTTCGCGATCAAGGCCGACATCCCCGGAAGCGACCGGGGCAAAACAGTTCCTGCGGCCGGACGGAACCAGTACTGACTCCCGGCACGACCACAGACAGAGAACCCAGAAGCCCGGTCTTCTGGGCCAGGAATCCGTTCCAGCCGAATGCACCAGTGATGGAAGTCGCCACGCCCAGAAAGGCAGGACTACGACATGGCCTCGGCCGCCGGACACGCTGACGAAGACCCGCAGGACTACCCCTTCGTGGGCGCCACCGCCCTCGAACCGCCCGCCCAGTGGGCCGGGTTGCGCGAGAAGTGCCCCGTGGCGTGGGTACGCACACCCGGCGGTGAAGAGACCGCGCTGCTGACCCGCTACGAAGACGTCCGCAAGCTGTTCGCCGACCGCAGATTCCGCCGGAACCTGGCCGCGGAGGACACCGCCCGGCTGGGCGATTCCGAGGACGGCGCACTGTTCTACAACCCTGATTCCGACGGAGAGGGGACAGCGGACGCCGGCCACGGCCGCGACGACCGGTCCGAGCACGCCCGCTGGCGCGCCGTCCTCACCCGGGCCCTGACCGGGCGGCGGCTCGACGAACTGCGCCCCCGTATCGCCGCGAAGGCCGACGAGCTCATCGACGCCATGACCGCACGCCCGGGACCCGCCGACCTGATCAGTGCCCTCGCGAGGCCACTGCCCCTCTGGGTGATCTGCGAGGCCCTCGCCATCCCGCACCAGGACCAGGACCAGATTCTGCAATGGTCGACGGTCCTGCTCAGCCTCACCCGCCACACGCAGAGCGAGATGGACCAGGCCGGAGGCGATTTCTACGCATACATGATCGCTCACATCGAGAGCAGGCGCGCCACCCCCGGCGACGACGTCATCAGCGAACTCACCGCGATCGTCGATGCGGACGACGGACGCTTCAACGAGCCCGAGCTCGCGAGCGCGGGAATCGGTCTGCTCGTCGCCGGACACGAGACCACCTCCCAGATGATCGGCAAGATGACCGCGATGCTGCTCGCCGATCGCGATCACTGGCGCGAACTGCTGGCCGACCCCGGGCTCGTCCCCACCGCGGTGGAGGAAGCACTGCGTTTCGACGCCAACCACGGCTTCGCACTGCCGCGCTACCTCTCCGCCGACATGGAGTTCGGCGGCACCAAACTCACCCGCGGCTGCACCGTCATGGCCGAGATCGCCGCGGCCAACCGTGACGGGACCGTCTTCCCGCACCCGGACCGGATGGATCTGCGGCGCGCCCCCAACCCCCATCTCACCTTCGGATACGGTCCCCAGATCTGCGTGGGCCGTGAATTCGCCCGCAACGAACTGCGGACCGTTCTCGCCACCCTGCTCAGGAGACTTCCGACGCTCGAACTCGCGGTACCTGCACAGCAGTTGAAGCGTCGGTCAGGGATTCTGGTAGGCGGTCTGGAAGAGCTGCCGGTCCGCTGGTGACAGCCCCGGGCTACCGGCGTGAGCCGCATCAGGGCCAGTAGTGGCCCGCGTGCATTTTGCGCAGGCCGCGCAGCGCGTAGTGCTGGCGTGACTTCACGGTGCCCGGCGGGATGCCCAGGATGTGCGACACCTCGTTCACCGTGCGCCCGTAGACGTATATGAGCACGAGCGCTTCCTGGTGTTCCGGGGACAGGTCACGCAGGAGAGAGACCACATCGAGGGAGAGCAGGAGCGACTCGGCCTGGTCGGGCATTGCCGTGTCGGGGCTGTCGTGGGTGAGGGTTTCACGCCGGGCGTGAGCACTTCGCATCCGGTCGATGATCAGGTTCCTGGTCACCTTGAGCAGCCACCCCCGCATGGATCCCTCCTGGCTGCGAAGGCGTTCCGCGTGGCGCCATGCCTTGATGAACGCCTCCTGGACGATGTCCTCGGCGAGGTGATGGTCCGTCAGTAAATTTCGCGCGTACGCGAGGAGCGCAGCCCTGTGCTCCTCTATCAGGTCGTCCACCTCGCCTGATGTCGAAGAGAGCGCTGTTTCCGCGATGGCCGTGAGCGTCGTCATGGTGTGAAGGTCCTGCTTCTTCGCTGGGCCGGCGGTGTTTCGGTGCGAGCGAGGCCGACCGGCCTCGGAACCGTCCGGCTCTCGGTCAAGGAGCGCCGAGAGTAGGCAGGGGCCAGTGCCGAAAAAGTGACGGAGAAACGGGACTTCGTGTCAGGAGACAACGGGACCGGTCCTCGGACGGAGCCGTCCGCAGTGAGCCGCCGCGTGGCCACAGCCGTGAAGGGGGGCGGGATCCGGTGTCCGTACGGCGGTCTTCATCGCCGTACGGACACCGTCCCGGACCGGACGGCCCCCGGGCCTCGGTCAGAGCCTGGTGACGTCCAGGTCGCCGTCGGCGTAGCGCCTGCGCAGGACCTTCTTGTCGAACTTTCCGACGCTGGTCTTCGGTACCGCCTCGACGATCGTCCAGCGCTCGGGGAGCTGCCATTTTGCGATGTGGCCCTCGTCGGCGAGGAAGGCGCGCAGGGACTCGAAGTCGGCGGTGGAGCCCTCCTTGAGGACGACGGTGGCCAGCGGGCGCTCCCCCCACTTCTCGTCCGGTACCGCGACCACGGCGGCCTCCGCGACGTCCGGGTGGGCCATCAGGGCGTTCTCCAGATCGACTGAGGAGATCCACTCGCCGCCGGACTTGATGACGTCCTTGGCCCGGTCGGTGAGGGTGAGAAAGCCGTCGGGGGAGATGGTGCCGACGTCGCCCGTCTTCAGCCAGCCGTCGTCGCTGAACTTGTCCGCGGGGCGCAGGGGTTCGGCGTCGGGGCCGTTGTAGTAGGCGCCCGCGATCCAGGGACCGCGCACCTCCAGTTCACCGGCCGACTCGCCGTCCCAGGGCAGGCGCTCGCCGCCGGGGCCGGTGAGGCGGGCCTCGACGGACGCCGGGAAGCGGCCCTGGGGCAGCCGGTACGCGAACTCCCGCTCCGTGCCCACCACTTCGGCCGGCGGGCGGGCGACCGTACCCAGCGGGGACGTTTCCGTCATGCCCCAGGCGTGGCAGACGCGCATGCCGAGGTCGTCGAAGGCCCGCATGAGGGCGGGCGGGCAGGCCGAGCCGCCGATGGTGACCTGGACGAGGGAGGAGACGTCGCGCGGCTTCTCGGTCAGCTCGGCGAGCAGGCCCTGCCAGATGGTCGGGACAGCCGCCGCGTGCGTCGGACGTTCGGACTCGATCATCTCGGCGAGCGGCGCCGGCCGCAGGAATCGGTCCGGCATCAGCATGTTCACGCCCGTCATGAACATGGCGTGCGGCAGGCCCCAGGCGTTCACATGGAACTGGGGAACGACGATCAGCGTCGTGTCCTGGTCGGTCAGGCCCATCGACTGGGCCATGTTGACCTGCATGGAGTGCAGGTAGACCGAACGGTGGCTGTACACCACGCCCTTCGGGTCGCCCGTGGTGCCGGAGGTGTAGCACATGGCGGCGGCCTGACGCTCGTCGATCTCCGGCCAGTCGAAGGCCCTGGGCCTGTCCGCGATCAGCTCCTCGTAGTCGTGCACGCGCGCGTGGGCGCCTTCGAGCGGGGAGCGGTCGCCCGGTCCGGAGATGACGACGTGCTCAACCGCCTTGATGTGCGGGAGCAGCGGGGCGAGCAGCGGGATCAGCGAGCCGTCGACGATGATCACCCGGTCGTCGGCGTGGTTGACGATCCACACCAACTGCTCCGCGGACAGCCGGAGGTTGAGGGTGTGCAGGACCGCGCCCATGGCGGGGATCGCGAAGTACGCCTCGACGTGCTCGGCGTTGTTCCACATCAGCGTCGCGACCCGGTCGTCGCCCCGGATGCCCAACTCGTCGCGCAGGGCGTTCGCCAACTGAACTGCTCGGCAGCCGACTTCGGCGAACGAGCGGCGCTGCGGCTCACCCTCGCCCGTCCACGTGGTGATGTGAGAGGTGCCGTGCAGGCGCATTCCGTGGTTCAGGATGCGTGTCACGGTCAGTGGCACATCCTGCATGGTGCCGAACATCGTCGTCTCTCCATGGAGTTGTCGGGCACGGGTGGCTTGATTCGGCGTTTTCGTCGTCGTGGCGTCGGCGTGGCGAGGCGGGCGTCCGACACGGTTGCGTCAGGCGGGCGCCCGCCCGCGTCAGGCCGGGACGGTCAGCCGGAGGGGCAGAACGGGGACCGTCACCCATCCCTCGTCGTCCACGTGCCACTGCCAGTGGGCGCCGGTGGCGTCCCCGTAGACCAGCCCCGTCCACCCCGCGCCCCCCTGCCCGCAGAGGGCCTCCAGTTCCGCCGTCTCGCGTGGCCCCGGGGTTCCGGCCACCACGACCAGGCCGACGACCGGGTGCCGGTGCGCGGGGGAACTCACCGTGCCCGGTGCGACGGTGTCCGCCTTGGCCGCGGGCGGTTCGACACGGGTGAGTTGGCTCAGTCCCGACGGCACGACGGGCGGCGGCGAGCCGTCCGCCCCGCCGAGTACGGAGACGGGAGTCCCAGGCCGGTTGCGGGATACCTCGGCCAGCAGGTTCTGCACCACGTCACGGGCCACCGCGGCGTTCCCGGTCACGCTGAGCACACCGTCGAGCCGACTGAGGTCGACGAAGACCGGGCAGTCGTCCTGGTCGGTACCCACCCTGACCAGGAGCGCCTCACCGGAGTCGGACGGTGCCGCGGCACCGGGCCGAGCCGGCCAGCCGCCAGCGGACGCGGCGCGCTGCCAGCGCGGGCCCTCGACGTGAGTCCATGAGCCGTCGGGAGCGTCCGGTGTGTCGAGCCACGCCGTCACGCCGGTGTCGTCCACCCGCAGCGCGTGGACGGGGACGGCGGGTCGCCGAGGGGTGGCCGCGAAGTCGCCGAGGGTGTCGTACGCCCGTCGCACGGAGTCGGCGTCGGTCGCGAAGCGAAGGCCGGTGGAGCGCCGTACCGCGAGACGGCGGCGGCGCCGGGCGGGATCGCCCAGTCTGCGCAGCGCCCGGCCGACGGCGCCGGCCCAGGACCGGATCCCGCGGCGGCTCACGATGGCCGCCGTCACCAGGGCGAGCACGAACGCGGCGGCCACCGCGACGGCGGAGGCCAGCGGGATGGCGAACACGGTGGTCTGTCCCGCGGACGAACCGCTGTCCGTCGGCGCGGTCGTTGCCTGGGACTGATCCCCGGAACCCGTGGCCGCTCCTCCCGAGGTGTCCCGCGCCAGCTGCACATCGGGTCCCGAAGCGTCCTCGGGCAGCCGCAGGATCCAGCCGGGGTGGAGGGATTCGTCGGGGCTGTCCAGGCTGGAGCCGTCCTTCTGCGCGAGGCCGCGGTTGAGGGCGAAGATGTCACCGGCCCGGCTCTCATCGCCGAGAGTGGCCTTCGCGATCTCGGGGAGGGTGACCGGCGTACCGCCCGTCTGCGCCGGATCCCGCACCACGAAGACCTTGACCAGGTCCCCGTCGGCCGCCGCCGCGGCAGCGGCGACCCCGAGCCCGGCGAGACAGACGATCAGCAGCCCTATGAGGGCCTGCAGCGGGCGGCGCGCCGTGACCGGTCGTGCACCGCTCCCGGCCCTGGCTCCGGGACTGTCGCTCATTGTGTCCACCTCGGTTGTCCGGCATTGACGTGTACCGACTACACGGGGACGGCCCGTCGGAACGTTCGACGGCCGGACGCGCGCCCCTGTCTTCGCCGCATGAACCTTCCGGTGGGCCGGTCTCGTGTATCCGGCGACGCCGCCCGACAGATCACGGACCGTGGTACGGGGGCGGAATCACGCACACCGAAGGAGCAGTGTCATGCCCAATTTCAACGTCAACTCCGACGAGACCTCCAGCACGTCCCAGGCCCTCCTGAGTGACTTCTCGCAGCTTCAGGACAAGCTCAACGAGGTCAAGAACAAGATCCAGAACCTGCTGGCCAACGGGTACAGCACCCCGGCGGCCCAGCAGAAGTTCTCGCCGTTCTTCGACGAGTTCGCCAGCAGCTTCCAGAAGATGAACGAGTCGCTCCAGGGCATCGGGAACTACGTCAAGACGGTCGGCGACGCCTTCGACCAGACGGACAGTCAGCTCGGAAGCAACCTGGGCTGATCACCGCTCCGGCGACCCATCACCCTCCACAGAGAGAAGACGACGAGCAGTGCGATTGACCGTCAGTGTTCGAGAACCGCAGGGCGACGGGGCGTCGACCACCGTCGCGGTCGAGACCGAACCTTCCGCGCCGGTGGGCCGGTTCGCCACGGAGCTGGCGCGGTCGGTCGGAGCCGCGTCGGCGGAGTCTGCGGAGGGGACGGTGGGCGCCGGCCCGGCCCTCTATGTCGGCTCGGCCCCCGCCGACCCCTCCGCCACCATCCAGGAAGCGGGAATCCGCGACGGCATGGACCTCGGCCTGGGTGCTCCCGTGCCCAGCGGGCCGGCTCCCGAGGGACGTACCGAGGTCCGGGTGGTGTCGGGACCGGGCGCCGGCACCGTGTTCCGCCTGGTGCCGGGCGACTACGACATCGGCGGCGCCCCGGGCTGCCCGATCCGTCTCCTCGGCGACGCACCGTCCAGGGCGGCGCGGGTGCGGGTCCGGGTCGACGGGAGCGCGGAACTGTCCTCCCGCGAAGGCGTGTTGCTGGACGGCAAGCCGGTGCCGGACTCCTCGGCGTGGCAGGCGGGCAGCCAACTGCAGGTCAGTAACCACCTGTTGGAGCTGACAGCCCAGCCCACGCGGCGGGCACCGCTGACCGTGGCGCCCGACGGCATGGGGCTCGAGTTCAACAGACCGCCGCGCTTCCTGCCACCGGCGGCGGGAGCGAAGTTCCGGCTGCCCGCACCGCCGACGAAGCCGGACAAGCGGCCGATCCCGCTGCTGCCGATCCTGCTGCTCCCGGCGGGCAGCGTCGCGATAGCCATCCTGGTCACCCACCGGTGGTCGCTCGTCTTCATCGCCCTGCTCTCCCCGATCGCCGCGCTGGCCACCCAGTTCGGCGGACGCAAGCAGGCGATGGTCAAGTACCTGGAGCAGAAGAAGGAGCACGAGGAGGCACTGCGCCGGGTGAAGGCCGACATCAACGGCGCGGTCCTCGACGAACAGCTCAACCTCCGCCTCTCGCTGCCCGATCCGGCGGCACTCCTGCAGATGGCGGCCCAACCCTCCGAACGGCTGTGGGAACGCCGCTGGAAGGACCCCGACTTCCTGTCCGTCCGGGTCGGCACCACCGATCTGCCTTCGTCCCTGACCGTGGACGATCCCACCCAGGACGAGCACCGGCGCACCACCGTGCCACGGCTGAACCAGGTGCCGGTCTCCGTGTCACTGCGCCGCTCCGGGGCCGCGGGCTTCGCGGGGCCGGGCGCGACCCGGCTGGCAAGCTGGGTGACGGCCCAGGCCGCCGCCCTGCACAGCCCCAGCGACCTGCGGGTCGTCGTACTCGCGGGCCCCGACGGCGAGCAGGAATGGTCCTGGACCCGCTGGCTCCCCCACGCCCGGGCACAGGGCGAGGACGCCTACGCCCTCGTCGGCAGCACCGCGGAGTCCCTGGCGCGCCGCGTAGGCGAACTGGGTCAGCTGGTGGCCTCCCGCATCGCGGCCGGACCGGAACTCACCCGCGGCGGGGTGACCGGCCATCCCGACATCCTCGTCGTACTGGAACAGGCCCGCCGCGCCCGGTCGCTGCCCGGCGTGATCGCGCTGCTGCGCGACGGCCCGTCCGTCGGCGTGTACACGCTCTGCATCGACCGCGAGGAGCAGTTGCTGCCGGAGGAGTGCGGCGCCGTCGTCGTCCTCACCCCCGGCACGCAGTCGCTCCGGCTGCGGACCGACGGCGGCGGCGAACTCGACGGCGTGCGGGCCGACTCGCCGAATCCCTTCTGGTACGAGCACTTCGCACGTGCGCTGGCCCCGCTGCGCGGCGTCGGCGACAACGAGGAGAACGCGCTGCCGGGCTCCGTACGGCTGCTGGACGTGCTGGGCATCGAACCGCCGACCCCGGACGCGGTGGTGGCCGGCTGGTCGCTCGGCGGCCGCAGCACCCGAGCCGTGCTCGGCACGGGCTACGACGGGGACTTCGCCGTCGACCTCGTCCAGGACGGCCCGCACGCCCTCATCGCGGGAACCACCGGCAGCGGCAAGTCGGAACTGCTGCAGACCCTCGTCGCCACCCTCGCGGTGGTCAACCGGCCGGACGAGATGACGTTCGTCCTCGTCGACTACAAGGGCGGCAGCGCGTTCGCGGAGTGTGCCGAACTGCCGCACACCGTCGGTCTCGTCACCGACCTCGACACCCAGGAGGTGGAGCGCGCGCTCATCTCGCTCGGCGCCGAACTCCGGCGCCGCGAGACGCAGTTGGCGGCGACCGGCGCCAAGGACATCGTGGACTACCTCGACAAACGCTCGCGCGGCGGGAACGTACTGCCGCCGCTGCCCCGACTGGTCCTGGTCATCGACGAGTTCGCCTCGATGGTCCGCGAACTCCCCGACTTCATCACCGGGTTGGTCAACATCGCCCAGCGGGGCCGGTCCCTCGGCATCCACCTGGTCCTGGCGACCCAGCGTCCGGGCGGTGCCGTCACCCCGGACATCCGGGCCAACACCAACCTGCGGATCGCGCTGCGCACCACGGACGCCTCCGAGAGCCGGGACATCATCGACGCCCCCGACTCCGGTGACATCTCACCGGCCACCCCCGGGCGCGCCTACGCCCGCCTCGGCCCATCGGCCCTGCTGCCGTTCCAGGCGGGACGGGTCGGCGGCCGGCGCCCCGGCGGAGCGGCGGCGGACGACACCCCGATCACGGTGCGCGCGGAGCCGGTCTCCTGGCACAACCTCGGCGGCCCGCTGCCCGCGACGACCGTACGAGGCTCCCGGGCGAAACAGACCGAGGCCGTCACCGACCTCGCCGTCCTGGCCGGGGCCATCGCCCGCGCGGCCGAACTCCACGGAACGCCACGCCAGCCCAGCCCGTGGCTGCCGCCGCTGCCCGAGACCCTGACCTGGACACCGCCCCCCGCGCCCCAGGACGGCACCGACCGCCCGGCGGCACTGCCCGCCGTCGAGTACGGCCTCGTGGACCTCCCGGCCCAGCAGGCGCGCACCGCGCTCACGTTCGACGTCGACCGTGCGGGCCACCTGCACATCGTGGGCTCGCCCCGCAGCGGCCGCTCGCAGACCCTGCGCACCCTGGCCGCCGCACTGGCGCAGGCCCACGGAGCCGACGACGTGCACCTGTACGGCATCGACTGCGGCAACGGCGCGCTCAACGCCCTGGCCACGCTGCCGCACTGCGGTGTGGTCGTCGACCGGGGCCAGACCGAACGCCTCGGCCGGCTCCTGGACCGCCTGGGCTCCGAACTCACCGCCCGCCAGAGCATCCTCGGCACCCGCGGCACCGCCGACCTCACCGAACTGCGCGGCACCCAGGCACCAGGCGAACGACTCGCCCACATCGTGCTGATGATCGACCGGTTCGAGGTCTTCGAGCGGGAGTTCGACACCTACGACAACGGCAGCTACATGGAGCGGCTGCTGCGACTGCTGCGCGACGGAGCGGGCGCCGGCATCCACGTCGTACTCGCCGGCGACCGGGTCCTGGGCGGAAGCCGGTTCGCCGGCACCACCGAGGACAAGATCGTGCTGCGGCTCAACGACCGGCAGGACTACTCCAGCGTCGGCATCCCCACCAAGTCGGCCCCTTCCCAGCCCGCTCCCGGGCGCGGCATCCGCGTACAGGACCTCAGCTCCGTACAGATCGCCGTCCTCGGCGAGGACCTGTCCGGCACCGGGCAGGCACAGGCCCTCACCGACCTGGGCCACGAACTCACGGTGCGGGAGCAGCCGGTCCCCGCACACCGGCGCCCCCTGCGTCTGGACCTCGTCCCCGACCGGATCACCTACGCCGACGCCATGGCCCTGCATGCGCCCGGCGGGCCGATGAGGCCGCTGGTGGCCGTCGGTGGCGACACCCTGACCTCGCTCGGACCCGACCTGTCCGACGTGCCCTCGTTCGTCATCGGCGGCCCTCCGCGCACCGGTCGCAGCACCGCCCTGTGCACCGCCTCGCTCTCCCTGCTGGCCGCGGGGACGGGTCTGCTCGTGCTCGCTCCCCGTCGCTCGCCGCTGCGGTCACTGAAGGGCCGGCCAGGGGTGGCGGACGTGATCACGGACGCCGAGGTGTCCGTGGACGATTTCCGGCGCGCGCTCGGCCAGATACCCGAGGAGAACGGAGTCATCGTGATCGACGACGCGGAACTCTTCATGGGCTCGGAGATCGACTCCGATCTCGCGCTGCTCGCACGCGGCGGCGCCGGCGCCGGATGGGGCGTGCTCGCCGCCGGCAACGCCGAGTCGCTGTCACTGAGCCTGGCCGGCTGGATGGGTCAGATGAAACGCAACCGCTGCGGAATGCTCCTCTCCCCCCAGGGACTGGGCGACGGCGAGGTCATCGGGGTCAGGCTGACCCGGGGACTCGTCGGCGCGGCGCCTCAACCGGGGCGCGGGCTGCTGCACTTGGGCGATGGAACTCTGCGGGGGGTGCAGGTGCCGTTCGCCGAGCCGGAGGTCTGAGTCTGAGGTCTGAGGTCTGAGGTCTGAGGTCTGAGACAAGGTCCGGATAGAGGGAGAGGCGCCCCCCCCCGGGGGGGGGGCGCGGGCCCGCAACAGCCACGGGGGGGCGGGGGGGGGAGGGCGCAGCGGGGCCGCGCCGCCCCCCACCGGGGGGGGGAGGGGGCGG